>CAZNOV010000006.1:6567-21846 GCA_964574725.1 uncultured Nitrososphaera sp.
ATCGGACGCTCTGTGCCATCTCTTGTGGACCTGTCGAGCAGTTCAAGCCAAAGGCATCTATCTTCATATCGCTCACCGTAGTGTAGGCTGCCTGCACACTAGTGCCAAGAAGCATCTTGCCGTACTGATCTAGTGTCACATTTGCAATTATCGGGACCTGTCTTCCCACCTTTTTCATCGCCAGATGGGACGCCTCCACTGCGAGTTTGACTTCAAGTATGTCCTGGCTTGTCTCTATCAGCAGGGCATCGACGCCGCCGATGAGCAGACCTTCAGCCTGCAGCATGAATGCGTCCCTTATTTCGTCAAGCGGCTTTTGTCCAAGGTCTGGGTCGTTTGAGCTGGGCAGAAATCCGGAAGGCCCCATCGAGCCTATAACATATCGCGGCCTGTCGTTGAATTCTTCGCAGACCTCCCGCGCGAGTTCGGCAGCCCTCCTGTTGAACTCGACCGTCTTGTCGCCGTATCCATATTCATCGAGTTTGAGCTTGTTTGATCCAAAGGTGTTGGTTTCAATGCAATCGGCTCCTGCTTCAAGGTAGCTCCTGTGGATCTTTTTTATCCACTCCGGCCTTGTAATGTTCAGACCGTCATTGAAGCCGTCCTTTCCTTCAGGAAAATCCGCGGGTCTTGGGTTAAGGCGTTGGATCTCGGTTCCCATCGCCCCGTCAAACAGGAGCACCCGCTTTTGCGCAGCCTCGAGAAATGAATCTGCCGCCAATATTGTGAATTGCTCTCCATGGAGTTTAATACCTTTTCAAGCCCCGCTCGGGTTGAGCAGGATATGGACGAGACTGCGGAGTAAGGGACGGAACAGCAGGCATCTCATTGCTCAGTAAAGTACTTTTTCATGATCTGCGGCATCTTCATCCTCTTTACCTCTGTCTCATAGATTTCCCCATGCTCGTCCCTCAGATGCTTTAACGCCAATCTTACGTCGTCACCGCAAAGCCTGCATCTGGCTTTACCAAACACAATGCACTGGAGCGGACCGATCTAGTTATGTTTATCGTGGTTGCCAATCTCCGGCTTCGGCAATGCTACGGACGACCATTTGTTCTATCAGACTTTACGGAGTAACGCGTGACATGGTGCGAGGAAACAGCACTGTGTCCTTTATGTCTTCAGCGTTAGTTATCCATCGTATCAGCCGCTCTATGCCAAGCCCAAATCCGCCGTGTGGGACAGAACCGTACTTGCGAAGATCCAGGTACCAGTCGTACGCGTCCGGGTTAAGACCTTCCCGTTTGATGCGCTCTGTGATGGAACCAATGTCGTCCTCCCTCATGCCGCCACTCGTTATCTCGCCAAATCCGCGTGGCGCAAGCATGTCGGCGGCCAAGCCGAAGCCCCTTCGCTCAGGATCTTCTTTTACATAGAAAGGCTTGATCGCAATTGGATAGCCAACAACAAATACCGGTTTCTCCGCGTCCTTTGTCAATTCGCGTTCGGAGTCAGTGCTCAGGTCATCCCCTATCGATATGTCGTGCCTGCTTCCATCTTCCTCTGTGACAGTGAAGCCCCTTGATCGAAGCAATTCTATTGCCTTCTCGTACGGAATTCGATCAAAAGGAGGCTCAATCTTCCTGAGGTCGGAAACGTCCCGCTTCAGATATGCGAGCTCTTCCGCTCTTGCCTTGACAGTGTTCTCTATTACGTACGACACCAGTTTCTCCTGGACATTCAGAATGTCGTCAAGCGTGACCCATGGAGCTTCAGCTTCAAGATGCGTAAATTCCGCCAAGTGCCTGACAGTGCGCGACTTTTCTGCTCGGAAAGATGGTGTAAGGCTCCACACGGGACCCAGAGAAAATATCATCGCTTCCAGGTAGAGCTGCGCGCTCTGCGACAGGTAGGCCTCCTCGTCAAAGTATTTTAGCTTAAAGAGGGTAGACCCTCCCTCGACAGCTCCCTTCACGATCGTGGGCGGCGTTACTTCCAGCCACCCGTTATCGACGAACCACTTCCGACTGTAATCAAGGACACTTGCCCTGATCTTTGCTATCGCGATCATCTTGCGCGTTCGGAGTGCAAGGTGCCGCTTGTCCAGAAGTAGCTCGTCGCTCTGGTACTCCCCAATTGGGTAGTCCGTTCCGGCAGCATTGAAAATCCGGAGATCAGTTCCCTTGATCTCGAACCCACCTTCAGGGGCTCTCGAATCCTGGCTCACAACGCCGGTGATCTCTACCGAAGACTCGATAGTAAGGGTCGCGGCTTTTTCTGTCGGAAGGACGCACTGGATGACCCCGCCCCTGTCGTCGCGGACAAGGATAAAGGAATTCTCTTTCTGCTTCCGCAGCCTGTGAACCCAGCCCCGGATTGAAACTTGCTGACCAATATGGGATGTAGACTTGATCTCGGCCGCCCGCAGAGGCATTGTTGGGATTTGCGGTTCATCCCTGCTTCTTAAGTGTATTCATCAATGTACGCTCGGTTCATCACGATCCGGGAAGCGACGCGGCGGCTGCTTTTAGGGCAATTCTTCTTACAGGCCTGGTTCGCAGCCTTGTCCGGCAGCACGGGCAGTCTCTTCCGTCCCATTTTATGAAGACGCTGCAATAGCAGCACCACTTGTCTCCATACGCGTAGCGCAATCTGGATTCTTGCAGCCTGCGAGATTTGTAGCTGCTGCAGGTACCGATGCAGTATGCCATTTAATACCACCAATAAAGGTGAGGGTTCAGGCCGCAGCTACCTGCTTTCCTCTTCTGCCCATCGCAAAGAATGCAGCTGCTATCCCACCAAAGACTGCTCCCAGAGCGCCGATGAAGACGAACAGCTGCCCTGATTCAAAAGCAAACAGTGGCGTCCCTGATCCCCCCTTATCTTTGAGCAAGTCTACCCGTTCTTTAGCCAGGACATTGGCCTCGCTGCATTGCGACTCCCTTATGCCCAGATCTTTGCATCGTTGCAGAGTTTCTTCCGAGATTCCGACTGTTCCTGTGCCGTCGTCCTGCGGATACTGCGCATACGACTGCTGCTGCGCAGCCAGCAATGCCAGAAGCCCTGCTGCTATTCCCATGATAACGCTTTGTTTTTTCATACACAGAGTATTCTCTGGCCGTCGGATAATCCTGATCTTAGAACTCGCTCTTTCAGCACTGTTCTACCTGCAGAACATCGCCATTTGACCGGTACCTGACAAGCAGGTACACAAGAAAGCCCGCTACCAAGGCGCCTGTGAACAAAAAGCCCGTGATAAGCGATGGAGGGAAGTTCGATATCAATTCCTGATGGCCTCCTGCGCCAACGTCCGGAGACAGCCGGAGCAGGTCGGTGGCCGTCATGGGTTGACTGGAGCTATCGGGAATGTGCCTGCTGGGATCCACTAATGGAGGCGAAATTTGAGCAGGGTCGTTGGGCTGGACATAGTAGAACAGGAAAAACGCTGCTGCGATAAATGCTGCTAGCGCGGCAATCCCGGGGACTAGCGACACCCAGAAATCTCTGTTGTCATATTGCTTTGCCGCATGCGCCTTCTGAAGCAAGCCGATCTTCCACAGCTTTGCGGCCTCGTACCAGAATATCGCTGCCGCTGCTGCGGGGACCGCGACTCCATAGATGCTGAAGGATTCAAAGCTGAAGAGCGCGTATAGAGCGGCGATAGCAGTAAAGATGCTTGCGTAAAAGGCAAGCCGAGGCACAGTGTGGTTCCCAAGGCTGACGTACGACTGGAGGGCCTTTACCCTCACATGCTTTGTTACATACACGCGTCCATGGGTGTCGCGTGCTGCAAGCCCCATTTCTACCAGCTTTTCGACCTGGTAGTCGGCCACGCTCGGGCTTGACAGTCCCAGGTCCCTTTGGACTTCCCTGATTCCAGATGGCTCCCTTTTCCTCTGCAGGTAAAGGTAAACGTTCAGCGTTCTACCCTGAAGCTTGCGCTCAAAATCGCTGTTCTGGTTTTCGCTCATGGCTGATGCGGTATAATGCAGCCCGCCGAATTTAAGGTGCACTGGTCCTGCCATCGCGTGCCCCTTGTTCGGGAACCAGAACATGCAAATTTTATAGAATATACAAGCCTTTCGTAGAAAGCTAGCATAAGCCTGAATTTAACGGAATTGGCACAGTACTGCGGTCCATGTTTCGGGTGCACTTGATTTATTATCGACAGACAAGATGTATCTGCGCAATGGGAAAACCTTGGGAATGCTTGGAGAGCCGCATGATCCTTCACGCCGGCGAAGGCAAGACCACCTTCATGGAAGTGTACCAGGACAGGGTCAGGACCTCCAAGGGCAGGGTCGTCACCTATACGAAATATCATGCCTCAGACGTTGTGATTGTTGTACCATTTCTTGACACTGGAAGGCTGGTAATGATAAGGCAGTACCGTTATCCTCTTGGAAAGGTCCTATTAGAGTTCCCTGCAGGCCATGTCGAAGGGAGCGAAGCCCCTGCTGAAACCGCTAAGAGGGAGCTTGAAGAAGAGACGGGTTACAGCGCCAAGACAATAAGGCAGGTATACCGATACCACCCTTCGGTAAGCCGGTCCAACCAGAACGTGCACGTTTTCATGGCAAGCGGCTTGTCTGAAGGAAAGACCAAGCACGATGGCGGAGAGGACATCAGTGTACAAGTGCTCACCACTGGAGAGCTGCGCCAGCAGATTCTACGCGGAGAGGTGGAGAGCGCAGGTACCCTCATTTCATATCTTCTTTGCTGCACGGATACTTTGTCGGCTGGCAGAGATGTGTGATCCCATGCCGGACAAAATGCACGCAATGGTGCTGAACAGGACTGCACCCATAGAGACCCGGCCTCTGAAACTCTTGACCATTGATAGGCCTTCCATAAGACGCGGAAACGAGCTCCTGCTCGAAATAGATGCCTGCGGGGTATGCAGGTCTAACCTGCACATGATCGAGGGAGACTGGAAGAAATACGGATCGCCATCGCGCCTTCCCATAGTGCCAGGACATGAAATTGTCGGCGTCGTCAGGCGAACCGGCGACAGCGTCAGAAATATCCGGCTTGGCGACAGGGTCGGTATACAGCCTCTCTTCAGCTCATGCTTGAAGTGCGAGTACTGCCTCGCAGGTCATGAGCACCTCTGCGAAGATGGGGAGATAACTGGCGAAACTGTGCAGGGAGGATACGCGGAATACATCTGCGCGCCTGAAGATTTCGTAACGCCGATACCGGACGGCATCGACTCAGAGCACGCAGCACCACTTTTTTGCCCCGGCATAACGGCATACAAGGCGGTCAAGGCGGCCGAGCCCTCAGCAGGCAAGTCCGTTGGAATATTTGGAATAGGAGGGGTCGGCCACCTCGCAATTCAGATCGCGAAACTTTACGGCTCCAGGGTTGTTGCAGTTTCAAGGAGCAGGAACCACACCGATCTTGCAAAGAGGCTTGGTGCAGATAACGTTGTCATGTTTCGGGAGCCGCAAGATGAATTTCTGAAGGATTTGAAAAAGGACGAGGGCAGAATGCTTGACAGCGCCATTGTGTTTGCTCCCTCTGACAGAGCCATAGACTCTGCGATAAAGTCCGTGAAGAAGGGCGGAGTGGTCGTTCTTGGGGTCCTAGGCAATGTCGCCGACTTCCCAACCTTTGAGGAAAAAACAGTCAAGGGAAGCGTCATAGGCTCAAGGAAGGATATGGCCGAGCTGGTAAAGCTGGCAGCAGAATCAAAGCTGACGGTGGTGATCGAGACCCACAAGCTTAATGAAGCGAATGATGTGCTTTCCAGGCTCAAGAGATCTCAGGTGGAGGCCCGCGCGGTTTTGGTTCCATGAAGATGTTCCCCAAACAAGGCATCCGACCAGCACGATTGCTTCCGGCAAACATGGAATCTGGGTAAACATTCTAATACTTCACATATTGCATGGATATGGTTAATTGGGGAGACGGCACAGGTCGCGCACGGACATGATTGCAGCCGTGATCGAGGCCGCTTTGGAAGGATCTAATTTTACAAAGATCATGTTCACCGCTTACATGTCGTACCAGCAGTGCTGCGAATACATTGATCTGGTGGTGAAAAGAGGCCTGCTCGATTACGACAAGCGTCAGCGGACATACACTGCCACCGAGAAGGGCAAGGAATTTCTCGGCATTTACGAAAAGATAAAACTGTAGCGCTGCTGCTACAAAAAACGAAAGTCCGTTCGTCCTGCCGCCCTGATTCTAGAGTTCGCAGCCGACCAGTGTATCTGTGCCCTGCGTGTCATGGCACTCGTCGTTGCCGTTCCCGCCAAAGAGATTGTCATCTCCCTTGCCGTCAAAAAGTCTGTCGTTGCCGTCCCGGCCGCGGATCTCGTCGTTGCCCTTGCCACCTGACAGCCTGTCGTCTCCTTCTCCGCCGTCAATTTGGTCATTGTCAATTCCGCCCCTGATGCTGTCCTTACCGCTGCCGCCGCTCAGAACATCTTGACCGGCGCCTCCCTTGATACAATCGTTGCCGCCGTTCCCGTCGATCTTGTCATTTCCCGAAAGTCCTCTGATGAGGTCAGCACCAGAGGTGCCCACAAGGTTGTCGTTTCCCGGTGTGCCGACTATCACGTTATAGTGTGATGCTGGCTTTCCGCAGAACAGGCGGTCCTCTCCCGGTGGGGGCGGCGTTGAAACACCGATAGTCAGCAAATCAGAGCTCTCATGAGGGATTTCGTCCATGAGATCGTTGTACTCGATTTCGAGCTCATCTCCGTCGTCGACATCAACGTTCGCGCTGTCGATGATATCGCCCATATCGAGCACTGCATTGAATTTGCCCGTGTTCACATCCGTTTCTGTCACGGAGAACGCGAGCGGGGTGTCGAAATCCAAGGGGTCCCCCTCAATTTCGACTTCAAACGTTGCGAGCTCGCTTAACGGCTGACTCCCGCGCACCAGCGGGTAGGGTCCGGCGCCATCGAAAATGATGCTATAGGTATCCTCCACAGAAGCGTTGTCATTGAGATCTGCGTCCGTAACCTCGAATACAAAGTCATCATCGATTCCCGCGGAGTCGGGCAGGCTTGCCTGTGGCATAAAGAGTGTCATTTCAATTGTAGTTTCGAATAGCTCGTTAGATGAATCATCGTTGAGTGTGTCGTTGTATGCGATTATGAGGTCTGCTGTGATGTCATCGGGTCTCAGTTGAACGATGTCGTCAGCCAGCTGTGCCGGGGTCAATGCTGCATCATTGATGAAGGTGATGAGAATTTCATTGTCTGCAGTGTCTGGCAAGAACATGCCGGTATTGTCGTCTGTTTCTTCCAAGTCAACCGCAACAGTGTCGCCACCCGGATTGTCTACCATTATCAGCAAGGCATCAACTATCGAATCCTCATCCTGAGAATCGACGTTGGCATCATTGTCAGTGATTGTGGGGCTCAGTTCGCTGCCAAACGTCACCGTACCGATTGCTCCAAGGTCGCCATCAACATCGTCGATGTCAAAGCTAAAGTCATCGGTGTCAGTAGATGTGTTCTCTGCTCCGGTGACATCCTCATAGTTCGCCCTGTCATTTAGCGTACCGGTCACCGATTCTGAACTGATTACCAGCTCGTCATCGGCGGGAGTCGCGGAGGTAGCGAGTTGCAGACTGGCCTCAAAATCTGCAGTGTTGTCACCTGTTTCCTCAAACGTAGCCGTGCCGTTGAATGATGCTCCGCTAAGATCGAAGAGGATGTTGTTGAGATCGATTGATGTCACGATGAATGAATCCGGAGCGGTCGGGTCTTCGTTGGGATCCTGATCTTGAATATGCAGATACACTATGCTAGTTGAACCATATGTCGACCTGTCAGTAGTGACCTGAGGGGCTGCTTCTTCATAGTCAATTGTCGTGACAGCGGATCCCACATCGATGTCAAAATTGAAATTAGTGAATAGGATGGAGCCCGCTCCGGTGTCAAGGTTGCCGCCCGGTCCGAATGTGATGATCGATGCCTCTGCATCTGGTATTAGACTTTCAACCCCAACTGGTGCAAAACCGTTCGGGTTGATTGGGTCCATTACTGTGTCACCTACACCATCCGCAAAGTCCGAGTCTACATGTACCAGGAAGAACTCGAATCTGCCTGAGCTCTGGCTAGTTTCAAAGACTTCAAAGCTGTCTGAATCAGCCGTCCCGCTATCTGCATCTGCGTCAATATCTACGACAAGGATTTCCTGCAGGTCATCGTCATCCGCATTCGGATCGGTCACCACGACCTGAAGCACGCCATGACCAAAAAATGTCCCTCCGTGCGAGTCCGCAGAGGTTTCGATAACGACTTCAACCGCCTCTGCAGAGTACATTGGAAGCAACGGAAGGGGTGCAAGAGCACCGACTAAAATCGACGCAATAATGATAGAGACCGAGGCGCGCAACCTAGAGACCCGCATTAGATTTCCGTGTCCCGGAGCGGAAGGTATGATATATTCTTGGTAGTAACTGCGCTCTATAGGTTCCCTCTATCAGACTACTGAACATTATCAAAGATGTTAGGGTTGGGTCCCCTGTCTTGATCTTTGAAATAAGACAAGGCCGCACATGAAAAAGTACCTAAATAGAAAGCCCTAGGAGGGATTCGGACCCTCGACCTAAGGTTTACGAAACCTTCGCTCTGCCAGGCTGAGCTACTAGGGCGAACATGCCAACTTGCAAAGATCTTTATTTAATTCTTTCACGCGAGAATAAATACGGGCGGCATGAATTTTTCACAGCTTGAAAGTCTCGATTTCCGGCGTCAGGGGGATTTATGGAAATGATCTCAGTCTCCATGAAGTCGACAGATTTGCAAGGCTTTTCGCCCCTATGGTCAAGTCCGGCAAGTGCGTGGTGGCGCGTGATACCCGCCCGTCGGGCAGGATCATATCCCAAGTTGCAGTAGCGGGTCTCATGTCGTCCGGTATCGATGTCTACAACCTTGGTGTGGCCCCCACACCAGCAGCCTTTAGAGAATCGATAAGGTATGGTGCCGGTATTGTAATAACCGCGTCGCACAACCCGCTCGAATGGAACGGGCTGAAATTCATGCTGGATGGCAGGGGCCTATTCGAGGATGAGCTTGGGAGAATGGTCAACACGTCACGCAGCAGTTCAGGAAAGTTCGGCAAGGAGCTGGATGCCGTTTCAACCTATGTTGATGATATCGCGGAGCTGACAGGGAAGGATGTGACGGCAAAATTCAAAGTGGGGGTGGACGCTGGAGGAGGCGCCGCCTGTGGCTATGCGGAGAGCCTGTTCAGGAAATTGGGCCACCAATATTTTGCCGTGAACGGTACTGCCGGCGTTTCTTCCAGGGGTCCTGACCCTACATCTGATTCGCTTGATGACCTTAGGACGCTCGTAACTTCAAATCACCTCGATCATGGCTTTGCATTAGACCTTGATGCCGACAGGCTGGTAGTTGTGAATAAGACGGGTGAAAAACTGAACCCCGATGCCACTCTCCTGCTTTGCGTAGCCCGTGCGGTAGAACTGGGAATGAAGAATTTCGTAGTAAGCATTGACACAAGCGTCGCGATTGAAAAGTATGTCAGAGGTCACGGCGGACAGGTCGCACGTTCCAAAGTTGGAGAGGCTAATGTCGTGCGAAAGATGCTTGAAGTAGAGGCAGAGGCTGGCGGCGAAGGCAGCAGCGCCGGCTTTATCATGCCAAAGTTTAACATGTGCCGCGACGGCTTGTTGGCTGCGGCGACTATTTCCACGCTAGAAAGGAACACAGCTGAAGAATGCCTGAGGTTTGCTTCTCAGTACGAGCAGGTGCGGTCCAAGATAGCTGCGGATTCGTCCCTCCACAAGGCTATCATCGAAAAGTTGCCGGACCTGCTCGAGGGAGAGTCTTCATCCATGATAAGAGACGATGGAGTCAAAGCGATAATAGACGAAGATTCGTGGATACTGGTCAGGCCTTCAAACACCGAGCATGCGATCAGAATTTCCGTCGAGTCGAGAGCAGGCCGCGCCCAGTCACTCTTCAAGAAAGCAAGCGAAAAGGTTCACGCAGCTTATGAAAAAATTAGATGAAAGAGAGATCATCAGAATCCTTGCGGCCAGACTGGGGATTCGAGAGCTGGACGACGTTTCCCGCGTGGGCCGGAAAATTGTCATGAAATGCGACATGCTCGTAGCAAAGACAGATGTGCCCGAAGCAATGGAACCCTGGCAGGCCGCCAGAAAGAGCATCGTGTCCTGCGCGAGCGACCTAGCATCGAAAGGAGCAAGACCGCTTGCTGCCATGGTGTCGCTTGGCATACCAAGGATTTTCACGCGAGCCTACGTCGAAGGTCTAGCAGAAGGCTTTGCCCGAGCGTCAAGGGAGTTTGGCGTCAGGATAGTAGGGGGAGATACAAACGAGGCCAGCGATCTGGTGATTGACTGCTGCATGATAGGCACTCTCGCAATTAGCAAAATGCCGCCTAGGGGTGGCGCCAGACCCGGCGACATCGTTGTCCTTTCCGGACCTTTTGGTTTTCCGGCGGCTGGCCTTGCGATCCTGCTCCGTAATGCCCGCGCTGCGGGCACTTTCAGGAGACAGGCTATCGAATCAGTCCTAAAGCCTGAACCACGGCAGCGTTTCGGCATGGCGCTTGCAAGGTTTTTTTCATCATCCATCGATTCAAGTGACGGCCTTGCGATCTCCCTATACGAGCTGGCTAAGAGTGGCGGTGTTGACATTGTCGTCGATAGAGTGCCTGCAGCGCGGGGACTGGAAGATTTCGCGCGGGCGAACAATATCGACGCGAACGAACTGGTATTTCATGGAGGTGAGGAATTCGAGATCGTCGCAATCATACCAAGATCTTATCTCAAACGGGCAAGTTCCGCTGCAAAAAAAGCAAGGGTCGAGCTGCACATTATCGGGCGTGTTAAGAGAGGAAAGGGTCGGGTATTATTGGGAACAAGGTTGCTGGAGAACCGCGGATATGTCCATTTCGGCAGCAGATAACACTTTTAAACCTCTGACCCGGCGAATGTAGATGCATGTCTGAAACGACCGGAGAAGAAGTCATCCAGATAAAATGGGGAGTAGCCCACATCTTCAGCAGTTACAATAACACTCTTGTCCACATCACTGACCTGAGCGGAAGCGAAACCATTTCGTTCAGCTCCGGAGGAAGGCACGTTACAGCCGACCGGTACGAGTCATCCCCCTACGCAGCCATGAAATCGGCAGTCGCGGCTGCAGACGTAGCAAAGTCAAAGGGGATCAACGCACTGCACATCCGCGTAAGGGCTGTGGGGGGAGTAGGTCCGAGAATCCCCGGCCCGGGTGCGCAGGCAGCTATCAGGGCACTCGCAAGGGCAGGCTTTAGAATCGGCAGGATAGACGACGTCACTCCTATCCCACACGATACTACGAGAAAGCCAGGTGGAAGAAGAGGGCGCAGGGTCTAGAGCGCCTTCATTTCAGGGGCCATTTTTAGCTGGGCGTTGCATCCTTTGCTTTTAAGCAGCTCCCCGAACCACGCGATAAACCTCTCTTCAAATTTCTTTCCTTTTGCGCCGTCTATTTCTGATCGGTGGTCCGCGTAGATGTTTTCTACGAATTGTCCGGAGAGGAACAGCTTGGCAAACGACCAGCCCGCTCTTTGAACAGGACTGTCCAAGGCATACACATTTTCGAGCTGGGTTTCCCTCTGCAGCTCGTCGAGCACTTGCAGCGCTAACCTGGAATCAGGATCGAAATCGACGGATTGAAAATCCAGGATAAACGTGCCGATTACCAAGTCAGTCATTCTGCTGCTTTAGTTTTTCAGAGAATGGTATGAGCTTGCCGTCGTCTTCCACCTTTATGGTGGTATCGACTCTGATTCGCAGACCTACAGAGCGGAAGAGCGCCAGAAGCTCCCCACCGGAGATCTTCTCCGTTAATTCACCTGTCATGATCAGCTCGGCGATCTTGGCCACAATAGGCTCGGTCTGCGACGGGTACTGCGCGTACGCCAGCGACAGGACCTCGTCGCCCCTGTCGTACAGAAAGCCAAGGAGAATTTCCCGCGGAGTCCGTTGCTTTTTTTTCTGCGCAGCGCTGCTCGCTTTTGCCCTCTCCAGAGCCGCGGCCTTTTCCCTCATCTCCTTCAACTTGCGAGCCTTGATTATCTCGATATCCGGATCTTCTGGCGATGTCAACCCTTGATCACTCCTATTGGAACTAGCCTCAGAACCTTGGTGGCTATGCCCAGCGAATCTGACACGTTGGCCACCGCGTCGACGTCCTTGTACGCTTCTGGAGTCTCTTCCACCATCCCCTCCCTGGTAAGGGCCTTCACATAGATTCCCCTAGACTCGAGCCCGCTCCGGACTTGATCGGCGGTGTAGCTGCGTTTGGCCGCAGACCGTGACATCATCCTGCCCGCGCCGTGCGCTGTCGAGCCAAAGCTCAGTTCAAGCGATCTCTTGCCGCCCAGCAGTATCCAACTGGCGGTGCCCATCGACCCAGGGATAATGACAGGCTGCCCAACACTGCGATACCTGCTGGGTACCTGATCCATCCCCGCCGGGAATGCTCTCGTGGCGCCTTTCCTATGGACGACGACATCCCGGGTGCCTTCTCCGTCCACGATGTGCCGCTCCACCTTGGCGATGTTGTGCGCCACGTCGTATACAAGGCCCATTCCTAGTGAATCCTCGCTTATTTTGAATACCCGCTCGAATGATTTGCGCGTCCAGTGAGTTATCATCTGCCTGTTAGCCCAAGCAAAATTGAGGGCCGAATTCATCGCCTTTCTATAGTCCTCGCCTTCCTTCGAATTATTCGGAACGCAGGCAAGCTCCCTGTCCGCCAATGAAAGGCCGTACTTTCGCAACGCGGATTCTGAAACGCGCAGATAGTCCGTGCATATCTGGTGGCCAAACCCTCGCGAGCCGCAGTGGATCAGCACAGTGAGCTGCCCCACGCGGTCAATGCCCATCGCCCTTGCGGCGCGCTCGTCAAGAATCTTGTCCACTTCCTGCACTTCGAGGAAGTGGTTGCCTGAGCCCAGGCTGCCAAGCTGGGACGCGCCCCTCTTCCTGGCAGTGTCAGAGACCCTCGACGGATCCGCGCCTGCCATGCTGCCGCCTTCTTCACAGACCTCCGCGTCGTCGTCTGTGCCATATCCATGCCGCACTGCCCAGTTCACGCCCTCGACGAGGATTTCATCGAGCTCTGACCTTGATAATTTGACGGTCCCTTCGCTTCCGACCCCCGAGGGAATCGAGCGGAACAAATCGTTCACGACGTCCCTTAGACGCGGCCGCAAGTCATTTCCCGTCAGGTTTGTGCGCAGGAGCCGTACGCCGCAGTTTATATCATAGCCGACGCCCCCGGGGCTAATCACTCCGTCCTCAATGTCAGTCGCTGCAACTCCCCCCACGGGAAAGCCATAGCCCTCGTGACCGTCCGGGAGGACAACCACGTGCTTTCTGACACCTGGAAGCGTGGCAACATTGGCAGCCTGGTCTATTGTCCTATCGGTCAGCATCTTGGCCATCAATGAATCATTTGCAAAGATCGTCACGGGTACATTCATGCCCTTGGCAGGATTCGCGTCTATCCTAAATTCAAGATCACTTACCTTTCTCACCCTGTGCCCGCCGCTCTTTGACAATAGCTCGATCAACGCTGCTACTGAAGTGACCTGTGTTGTCATTATAAGCGCTTCTGTTAATCGCAGCTGCCAGTAGAAGAGATGAAAATTCATTTTGGGGAATAGTCTTTTCAGCGCTGAATTGCGATCATCATTTTCGTGAGCTTGCCTGACAACGTTTATTTTCAGCACTTCACGCCTCTACATCTGGATGCCAATACTTCCGATCGATTCGGGCCGGTACGGTAGTGCTGAGATGCGGCGCATATTTGATGATGAAAGGAGATTGCAGTACCAGCTGGATTTTGAGGCCGCCGTTGCAAGGGCCCAGTCCAAGATGGGCATTATCCCCTCGGAGGCAGGAAGAGCCATCGGCAAGGCGGCCAGATCTGGCAAGGTAACATTAGCTCGTGTGGCCCAGCTCGAAGCTACAAGCGAGCACGACACAGCAGCACTGGTGGAAGCTCTGAGCGAGCAGGTTTCAGAAAAGTCACAACCCTGGGTACACTACGGGCTGACAAGCAACGATGTGGTTGACACCGCGACGTGCATGCAAATGGCTGACGCATTCAAGATCATCCGTTCCAAGCTCTCGAGACTTGCCGCGCTTCTCTCAGAGAAAGCCATCGAATACAAAGAAACCCCGGCGGCGGGGAGAACGCACGGACAGCATGCAAGCATTGTCTCTTTTGGCCTGAAATTTGCAGTCTGGGCTGCAGAAATGGTCAAACACATTGAAAGGATTGACGAGGGAAAGAAGCGCTTCCTGCTTTGCAAGACTCTGGGAGTGGTCGGTACCGGTTCGCTAATGGGAGACAGGGCGGTAGCAGTTCAGAAAAGAGTCGCCACAAGCATGGGCCTCTATCCTGTTGACGCCGCTACGCAGGTTATCCCCAGGGAACGCTTTGCCGAGATGCTGTTTTCGATAGCCCTCATTGGCTCCACGCTCGACAAGATAGCGATCGAGATCAGGAACCTGCAGAGAACCGAAATTGGTGAAGTTGCCGAGCCCTTCAAGAAGGGGCAGATGGGGAGCAGCGCCGTTCCAGTCAAGCGCAACCCGATCAAGAGCGAGCGCGTGTCATCTCTTGCAAAGATGTTGCGGTCTCTGGTCGGTGTGTCGATGGAAAACATCGCGCTCTGGCACGAGCGCGATCTGTCAAATTCTGCTAATGAGCGATTCACGTTTCCTGAGGCGGCAATACTCCTTGATGAAATGCTCAATGCAATCATCAGGGTGATTTCAGAGTTGAAAGTGGATAGGCAGAGAATAGAGTCTAACATTGAATTTACTAGAGGTCAGATATATGCCGAGTTTGTTCTTGAGGCGCTCGTAAAAAAGGGGATACCGCGCTTTGATGCCTACCGCGACGTCCAACGCGTCGCGTTCGATACTCTTGAATCCGGTCAGCACTTTCTTGATGCGTCCGCGAATGACGGCAGCATCGCAAGGCACCTGACAAGAAAAGAACTCGAGTCCATTTTTGAGGCGAAGAATCATCTCGCGGCATCAGGGATGATAATTGACAATGTTGCCAAGATGGTAAGCAAGATCGGAAAGTCTGACTAGAACGAATGAGTTTTGGCTGCCAGGTGAGCAGCCACCTGTGCATGTTGAATCCTCTGCGTACGCGGCTGCACAAGCGAGTATTATGGAGTGCCGTCGGTGAGATTTGAGCTCACGACAGCTCGGTCTTCAGCTTCACCCCAAAAAGGTCGAGTGCTCTCCCAGGCTGAGCTACGACGGCACCGACAAAACTTGCTTTGGAGATCATATATAATCGTGTC
>CAZNOV010000007.1:0-2300 GCA_964574725.1 uncultured Nitrososphaera sp.
ACGGCAAGGCCCAGGGCTCCGAAGCCGGATATCGCGAGGAACGCAAGGTACAGGCTCTGCCTGTAGTAGATTGTCTCTGGATCTCCTACTGCCGGCGGGTTTGCGGGATATTTTATCGCGGGCAGCAAGTAGAGAACCAGCCACAGGACGCCGGTAAGTATCAGGGCCCTCCTTTTCGCGCTTGAGCCCGGCAGCGAGCCGTGTGAATACGCGAATACTATGCCAAACAGGGCTCCCATGGACATTCCTAAAATAGTGCCCGCGGCTACCTCCCCACCCTTCTGCCAGAGGCGATACGAACTGAACTCTATGGGATTGATCATTTCGCCATTCGCAGAGGCATTTTGCATTTCAATTTCTATTGCGCGCTCTATGTAAGGCTCTACGATCCCCTGGTTGACAATTCCTAGAAAGGTTCCTGCGATTGCTCCAGAGAGAAGTGATATAGCGATAAGGGTAAGCGCGTTCATAGGATCGAGCCTAGTGGCAAGGAACGCCGGCCGCGTGCCTCATGTCATGATAGAACTCGTGAGCCCAGTTCGTGCCGGGCTCGCCGCCGCTGCCGTCCGCAGGCACCGCAAAGCCCAGCAGCTCTCCTTGATCGAATCCTACCATAAAGACTCCGAAAGCAAGAACCACAAGGAGGATTCCGACTGCAGATTTTGGAACCGAACGCGATTCCTTGGAAACATTCCGGCTATCAAGAGACATTTCATGCCTCATTTATTCGGGTGTTATATAAAGAATCGGATGGTTTATCCAACCCGCCATAATCAATAAATGCGCCGCGCAGCGATCACTTACTGTGCACATGTTCCTGAAGGCCATCGAAAAAGTCGCAAGCAGGTACGCGCCCAGCAGGGTACTTTCTTTCGACGTCGTACACGTGTTCGCAGCTCTCCAGCTGATTCACAACAATGGCAGAACCAGCAGGGAAGCTCTCGGCAAGGGTCTTGCGCTGGGAGAAGGCACCGTCAAGACGCTGGTAAAGCACATGAAGATGCACGAGTTCATTGTGACTTCTAACGGCGGGACAAAGATGACAGCGAAAGGGAGAGGGATATGCTCCGCGCTTTTATCGTGCATGCCGGCGGAAATGAGCCTTCCAAAGTGCTCTATTGCGCTGGGCAAGTTCAACTATGCTATCCTGCTTAAAGAGCTGGGGTACGCTGTCAGGTCAGGGATCGAGCAGAGGGATGCCGCGATAAAGATGGGAGCTACTGGCGCTACCACTCTGATCTTTAGAGACGGCAAATTTGTGATGCCAGCAACTGCTCAGGATTCGCTCAAGAAAGACAAGCGCGTGCGCAAGATGCTGGTCGAAAAGCTAGAGCCGCGTGATGGCGACGCGATCATCATAGGAAGTGCCAATGACAGTGAAAAGACGGCAGAGCTTGCGGCCAAGAATGGCGCGCTACTCACGATATTCAGCCACGAGAAGCATCAGTGACTGCCCCGACGAGCCTATCCTATGCGGTCAAGCTGGCAGAAGCACCTGACACAGTATTGTGCATCGGCCCAGTTGTAGCCTCCGCATTTGTCGCACTTTTTGTGTCTCTGCTTGAACATTTCGGCAATGGTCAGCATACGCTACGTGAGTCTGCATTCGAACTAATAACCATGGAGGAAAAATGCTGCATAATGCTTAACTTAGTGTCGAAACTAGGGTCAGATCCCAAAAAGCGGGAATGGCTAGCAGGCAATTGTAACCTTACACTTTGGTGGTGTCATGTCGATGCAGCCGCCTAGCGGTTCTGCCTTTGCCAGACCTTCATCGCCCTTGCCATGTTGAAGATAAAGAGCCTGTTGTGGCAGTACAGGGCGCCTGCCATGCAGAGGTACCCAGTGAAGTAAAAGATGCTGAATCCCCAAATTTCTGAATCTGGAGACGTCGCAGAAATGTACCCGAATGCACTGTCCGCCGCAGCAATTATCAGAATGGATGCGGATAGCAGCACCCATGGCACAGCGCCAAACCTTCCCTTCCTCAATATTGAAAACATCATTATTGCGGGTACAATAAGCGCGGCGTCCAATGCGGGATAGGCCACGTTTACGAACAGGGTTTGTAGATCATCATAGAGCAATGATGAGTGCAGTATTGTCACAGGGACTATTGACCCAAAGATGACCGCGGTGAGTGCGGACACAAGGACCAGGCTATGGGGCGCAGCCGATCTGTTAAAGAACCTGTATGTCACGAACAGGTGGTACCCGAATGGACCGTATCCGAGCAACCAGAGAGCGTCTGCGATCGAAGGAAACGGAACCTCATCTTCTGTTCCTATTTCATAGTATGT
>CAZNOV010000007.1:2400-4521 GCA_964574725.1 uncultured Nitrososphaera sp.
CAAGGTTGTTTCCCGAATAGCCCTTGTCGATGCCAAACAAATCAGTTTGTGACCTTGAGTGAGAGTATTTTTAGGATCCTATCAATAGGAGGAAGGTTGTTGTCAATGATTTCATCGATCTGCTTCTTGTCCATATACTCCTTTTCAGCGTGTTCTTTGAAGCGGGCATAGATCTCTTCCATGAAGACGTTAGCCCCATCGCCAAAGATTTTTTTCATTTCGTGATCAAACTTCTTGATGTCAAACTCCTCTGGATTCGTGCTGACCCCTTGGGTGCTGAGTTCCCAGTAAAGAGCCTGCATAGTGGGCTCCCCTAGAGAAGACAAGACCTTGGTGGTAATCGCCTGCAGGTCCTTTATTACCGCCATCGTATCATGAGAGGGACATCATCGCCTATAGTTCTCTGGTTGTCAGGAAAGCTACATACTAGCAAATATGACTTGTTGAGATTAATAAGACCGTGAGAGGATCGAATTCGTGAGAAATAGCGTTAGCCTATTGAGTGTAGTGTTGTGTTCCCTTGCTATTGCAGGGCTGATGATCCCATTCCAGTCTCCTGCTGAGGCAAGCAGTTTGTTCGGCGCCAAAGGGGGTCTGAAATCGGAGAGCCTTCTGATTACCGCAGCGGGCGATGACAATTGTGCCAAGGGAGCAAGTCTCGGCGGGCCTGGAGGCGACCAAGGATGCAAGTCCGATTCTACAAAGAAAAGCCCCATGGATCCTGACAGGAAAGGCCACAAGGTAAAGAAGAAAAGCCGAAGATAGAGGTGACCGTCATTGAGTGAAGCATTGCTAAACGGCAACTCTTTCCGCAGGCATCCGCCCCAGGTCAAGAGCAACAGGGGCAAGATAGAGATCATGGGCGACATCCTCTCCGTGTGCGTTGACGGCAATATCAAGAAGACCCACATCATGTACAAGGGCAACCTTAGCCACGACATGTTAAAGGCGTATACCGATGAGCTGAAGAGGAAGGGTCTGGTAGAATTGACACATGCAAAGGGCCAGTTCAGAACGACTGCAAAGGGCAAAGAATTCCTGCGAAACTACGAGCGCATCAAAGAGCTTTTGGCATCGGATGTAGGGCCAGCCGAGGCAGGCGAGTTTGAATTGATCGAGACCAGTTCAGCCGGTAGCAAACTTGTCTCTCTTGGAATGAGCCAAGAATTCTTGGGGCGAGTAAAATTGTCAGCGGATCAAGCCCGCGATCTGGTCAAGGGCATGCTGTACCTGAACGAACGATACAGGGGACAGAGTCGGTTCAGATAGCGCTGGAACCTTATTCTTTTTCGAAAATTCTTCGGTGTGCTTTTCTTCGCGGCAGTAACCTGTAGTGTTGTGTCTATTCCCACCGGGAAATTCTGAAGAAAAGTACTAATCTTGCTGCCCACTTCCTGAGCTAGAATTCGGCGGCTCGAGTTCGTGTCCACTGCCATACAAACATTGGTCGCATTTTGGCACAGGTACGAGAACCTGAATCTAAAGATAGCATTTGTCCTCATTTCTCTCCAGCTAATACACCTGTACTGGCTCACGGCGGATGTTGTCATCAAGCGGATAACAGGCACCAGTGCACTTGACCTTTCACAGAACGGCCTCCTGTTCCTGCTATTCATAATCATAGACTACATTGAAATTCCGGCGCTGGTCGCCGGTCTGGCATACTATTCGCTCAGCATTTACAAGCACCAGAAGGGCCAGGCAAAGAACGCTATCCTGCTAGCAATGCTGGCAGTCCAAGTGTTTCATATCTTTTGGCTAACAGATGACGTGGTTTACGACACATTCTTTGGATCGCCTGAGCAGAGGGTAGAGATCCCATTTTTCGCGGCATGGGCCGCTATACTGATCGATTATCTGGAGTTGCCCGTAATTGGTGATCTGTTCTACAGAACCATCGTGAGGGGAGCACGGAAATGACCCGCGCACGCGCGGAATCCAGACGCGTATGTAGTAAACTTGTTACTCTAAGATTTGCATGAGACATTGATCCGGGTAAATCATGTTCTCTGTTCAGTATATTGAATATATGGAACAATCACCCTCGGTAATCCACAAGTATTAAAAACTATTACAGCTTGAGAGCAAAACGCTTGGATGTTTAGCAGTAGGGCGACCAGA
>CAZNOV010000007.1:4621-21527 GCA_964574725.1 uncultured Nitrososphaera sp.
CCCATGAGCGAGCTCAGAGGCGCGGTGTTCAAAGATCCGATCCTGTCAAGGTTTGAAACCGAGAAGGGTCCCAGCGCCCCTGCAGATTACGTGGAAGAAAGCATGCGTTACATTAAAGCCAACGACATGAACCTTGTGCGGGTTCCGTTCTACTGGGAAGCTCACGAATCTTGGCCAGCAGCATTCACGAGCGAGCTAGAGCTGATCGCGCAAGCTGCTGATGCATACGACATCTGCGTGATCTTTGATAATCATCATTGGTACACATCGAGCTACTTTGCCGACGTTGACATCGGCAAAACCGGAACTCCGAGAGGGTTTCCGTCATTCGTAATGCAGGGTTACCCCACCACAGGCGATTACGAATCAGCCGCGGGGCCATTTTGGAAAGATTTCCTGACCAACAACATAGAGATTGAAGGCAAGAAGATTTGGGATGTGCAGGCAGACTTTTTTGCAATGATCATAGAGAAGGTTGACAGCTACGACAGCGTGGCGGGGTACGAGATAATGAACGAGCCCCAGCTGTTTAACGTGTCGCAGTACGATGATCTGGGCAATTACCATACCTACATGGCTGGCAAGATCAGAGACATGACGGACAAGAAGATAGTTTTCAACAGGGAGACCGCCAGGGGATTTCCGAGGGAATCAGACCTTGAATACAAAATAGTTCCCCAGGGTGTTTCTGGGCTGGTGTATGGCCCGCACCTCTACTCCGTTCCGACCGACGGCAGCCCGGGAGAGCAGCAGATCAAGAGATTCGGAGAATGGTCAAAGGAATGGGATGTTGAAGTCATGATAGGTGAGTGGTCCGCTGACTCGCAGGAAGAGATGAATGCTTTTGTTTTCGCGTTCAGGGACGCCGGCTTTGCGTGGACCTACCAGAAATGGGCCTCGTCAGAAAATTCCAACGCGGGTAATCTGGGGAATGTCATCTATGACAGCAACAGCTCGCCGCCAACAGTATTCTTGGAATACCTGGCCAACGCGATCGACGCAGCTTATTAAATCGCCGAGAGAATGACTGCCTTTGTGTCATGGTATGTGATGTCGCAGATGCAAGGGACGCATCAACGCTACTTCATTTCATAGCCACACCTGTTGCAGATAAATTCGATCTTGGCATCCTCATCTATGGAATCCTGGCTGCCGCAGTTCGGACACACTATCATCTTTTTCTTATCTGTCAGTAGGCATCGCCACGGGGTCGCGCGATACAGATATGCAGAGACTGATAAGGATTTTCCCAAATTTGCCAGGAATGATTATGCCTGCAGCAGATCTGAAAGTACTGCTGGCTACAATGCAGAAATTAGTGGGCCCAAGGGTCTGTGAACCAAAATTGACATGATTGATGGGCCCAAGGGGATTCGGACCCCTGGCCGACCGGTTATGAGCCGGTCGCTCTAACCAGGCTGAGCTATGGGCCCAAGTAAAAAACCGTGAATTCAAAGTATCTATAAAGCTTTGGCGATGGCTAGCAGTGCATTCCAACGTACTTTTGCTGAACCGAATCGAGCAGCGCGTTCTGAGATTTGAGTGAATCTATTGCGGCGCGGAATGCTGCTTCTCTTCTATCAGCCGGTATCGTTAGCAGAATTTCTCTCCATACCTGTGCATGCCGCACGTCTGCCTCTTCATGAATCTCGAAATACTTTGTCGCATCCCGGCTGTTGATGTGATAGAATTTCTTCAGGCCATCTATCTTTGATCTGCTTATCTTGGGAAGCTCGGCTTCATACGCATACATCGCCGCCACCCCTTCCTCGAATGAAGAATTAGTCAGCCTTTGCATCTCAGATACCGCAGCCACGGTCGCTGCATCACCATCGTAACTGGACAACTCGTTCTGCGAAACACCCAGCGAACTTGCGAACCTTGTCCAAGGCTCGACGTGATCGGCTTCCTCCTTCGCATTATTTGAGACACTCTCTCTGATCGAAATATCTGCCGCCGCTGCAATGCCCTCCACCATTGACGGGACAGCCTTGACCAGCTGAAAATATTCCTTCGAGTAGCCTTTCAAATGATCGATCGTCAGCTTGCCCTGTGACCACATCTGATAGAATGGGTGCTTCAGCAGGCTGCGCTTCTCAATTTCAGAATCGATCTTTTGAACGATGTTCATGTGTAATTTTGATCTCGCTCTGATAAAAAAACCTTCTGAATATTCTCGCAGGAAAAGATTTTATGGGAACGTTCTTACAACTTCTGGAAGTGCTCCGGTGGTGTAGTAGCCAGAACTGGCTGCACAGTCCGGTCAAGCATTGTGGCCTTTCGAGTCGCAGATCCCGGGTTCAAATCCCGGCCGGAGCATTTTACAATAAAGATTATTCTGCAGAACAGTAAATTAATATGGTCACAGATTGGAGTAGGCTCGGGGACAGACCAGATTCTTGAGTATCAGGAGAAATATCGAAGCTAACCCTTTAACTGAAAGATTTGCCGACCACTTGTCTTTGATCGAAGAAGCGCTTGACCGCGAGCTCGACCTCTACTCCTGGTCCGAGTTCCACGCCCCGCTCCGCTATGCAAGTGAAGGCGGCAAGCGTATCAGACCTTTGATCTTAGTTCTTTCAGCGGAGAGCATCGGCTCGGTAACGACCGGCCCCGACGCTTACCTTGCAGCATGCGCAATCGAGTTATTGCACACCGAGTCGATTATCCACGATGACATAATCGACGAAGAACACCTCCGCCGGGGCAAGCCTTCGTTTCACATAAAGTATGGCTACAACGGCAGCATACTAACAGCAGACTTTGTACTTGGCATCATACTGGAAATTGGCTCAAAGCTGCATGACTCCAGGATCTTGTACGAGCTCTCGAACGCCGCCACGAGAATGAGCGAAGGCGAAATGATGGAGATAAGGCTCGGCAAGTCGCGCTCGATCTCGGAGGACGACTATATCAAGGTCCTGGAATACAAGACCGCCTCCCTCTTTGAGGCCTCTGCAAGAATCGGCGCCCTGATCGGCCGCGGCAGCGAAGAGCAGATCCGCGCCATGACGTCATTTGGAAATCTTCTAGGCATCGCGTACCAGATACATGATGACCTGATAGATTGGAATAACGAAAACAGGCTGTTTAACATTCTCGTCAGAAACTATGACGGCAAGGCCAAAGAGTTCGTGGACCGGATGGACAGGCTTTACCAGTCCTATGCAGCGAAGGCCAAGAACGAGCTGCGCAAGATAGCGACCGAAAACGAAGCAAGGCGCCATCTGGAAAGCCTAACCGATCTGGCATCGGTTCAGAGCTAGCAGCTTAAGATCTGAATCCTCTTGGCATGATCACGGGACGAGCGAGACCGGCGTTATCGCCGAGCTCAGGTCCGGCACGGCCCTTGACGCAAAGTCGAGCAGCGGAGCATGCCAAATTCCAAAGCCAACCATAAATACGACGGCAAATACCAGCACCGCAACAATTGCCCCGGGCTCCTTAACCCTGCTCATGTCCGGCGCATCTTCCATGTACATCTTTCTCATTATCCACGCGTAGTATCCCAACGACAAGGCGCTGTTGAGCAACCCTGCGATAGCAAGCCATGGACCCCACTCTACGAGGGGCCCGCTGTTGATAGCCGCCCCAAAAAGCACCAGCTTGCTCCAAAAGCCGTTCAGAGGAGGAACGCCGGCAAGAGCCAGTAGAGAAATCGAAAGTGCTATCGCGGTGATGGGCATCCTTCTGCCGAGACCGCGGTACTTTTCCAGGCTGTAGCCGGCTAGTGCCGCAGCCACGGCGGCAGCGGCAATGAACGCTGCTGACTTCATGACGGCATGGTTGATTATGTGGAAGAGCGAGCCGGAAAGCGCTTGGTCCGAGTACGGGGCAAGCGCGATGCCAATCATGATGTAGCCTGCCTGGGCGATGCTGGAATACGCGAGGATCCTAGGCACGCTTCTCTGCAGCAGGGCGCCAAGATTGCCAAGGGTCATTGTGAATATCGCGACGATTGCAAGCGTCAGCGTCCAGTCGAGGTTCAGGGCGAACATGCCCAGCACGATAACCCTGAGCGCGGCGGCAAAGCCCGCCTTCTTTGTGCCGGCAGCCAGCAGCGCGGCGATGGTCGTTGGCGCACCTTCGTATGCATCGGGCAGCCACATGTGGAAAGGCACGAGCCCCATCTTGAAGCCAAAGCCGGCCACAAATAGCGCGACAGCAAAAAGCGCGACGGGCGTGAGGCTTGCGTCAAGCGTAGCAAGGATCTTTATAGAATCGCCGATGTTGGTGGTGCCCGTTAGGCCGTAGACCAGCCCCATCGCAAAGACGATCAGCGCCGACGACAGAGCGCCAAACATAAAGTACTTTATGGCCGCCTCGTTTGATATCGGGTCCCGCTTTGTAAAGCCGGCCAGCGCATAGGTAGGAAGCGACATGAGCTCCCACGCGACAAAGAGCATGACAAAGTCTGTGGAATAGGCGATGATCACCATCCCTATTGTTGAAAGCAGAATAAGCGAGTAGTATGCCGCGGGATTCGACTTGCCCTTGAAATAGTTCCAGGACGATGCGGTGACCATTATGGATACGATCAGGAGCGCAATTGCAAAGAACGAGCCGAACAGATCATCGACCAGCACATCCTTTGAGAAAGCGACGGCAGGAAGCACTTCGCCGTTGAAGACCCGGAAAATAACTATCCCGATCGCGACAACAAGAGCGCCGAAAGCAATCGCGCTGTAAACCTTGTTCCTGTCAACCCCGCGTTCGCGCCTGAATGTGTCAATCAGGGGGATGACGAGTCCTACGACGCCGAGAATTATTGTTACAAGGATTGGTGTCGAGAGGAGCTCAACCATAGCCAGGATTCACCTACAGCAGGAGCAGCATCACTATTATCATGATGCCGACTCCGAACACAAACAGGTAAGTCTGCGCAATCCCGGTCTGGCCGCCCTTGACAACTCGCGACATGAATGACATCGAATGCTGGAACGCCGGGTTGATGCCGTCTACAATTGTGCTCTCGTAGTAACGCCAGATGAAGCGATAGACAGCGAGAGGGATTATGACTCCGCCCCAGTAGAGTGCGGTATTGAGGTACCATCTGTTATAGAGGAACTTCCAGACCGCCCGTGTCACGATGTTTCTTGATATTGCCGCCGGGTCCGCCTTCCTTGCAATGTAGAAGATAAACCCAAGAGCAGCCCCCAACGCGAACGCGCCCACGGACGCAGCAGCCGCTACGGGGTTCAGCCCAAAGAATGTCCTGTCCCCTTCGGGCAGGATGTGGATTGCCGGCCCGCCTTCCTCCTCTTCGCTTTGGATGCCAAATGACTCTGCCAAGTACTCCGAGAACAGATGGTGAATCTGAGCCTCAAAGACAAATCCGACTACGCCTATAGCAATGGATGCGACCGCGAGGATTCCAAATGGCACCCACATGCTCATGCCGACCTCGTGCGGGTGGTGACCCTCGCTCCGCATCTTCTGGATGTGCCCGCTTTCCCTGCCAAAGAATGCCATTCCGACCATTCTGAACGTGTAGAACGCAGTCATTACCGCCACGATAACTGCCACCGAAAAGAGAGGCCACGAATATTCGTATCCTGACTCGAGCACTGCGGCAAATATGGCGTCCTTGCTCCAGAATCCGGATGTGAATAGCGGCGCGCCTGCCAGCGAGAGGCTTGCCAGCAGCACAAAGATGTACGTCTTGCGCATGTGCTTTCGCATGCCGCCCATGTCCGTCATGAACCTGGATCCCACGGAGTGGAGCAGTGCCCCGGCACCCATGAAGAGCGAAGCCTTGAACATCGCGTGGCTCATCAAGTGAAAGAATCCAGACGTGTAGCCGTCCACGAAATTCAGCGAAAGCCCGGCGATCCCAAGGCCCATCATCATGTAGCCAATCTGCGAGCCGGTAGAGTACGCAAGAACCTTCTTTATCTCCGGGTTAACGAGGGCCTGCGTTGCAAGGAGGAAGGCGGTTATCGCACCGACCCACGCGACTACTTCGAAAAAGTCCTCCACGCTGAACGCACCCAGAGTCGCCAGCGCGAAAAAGAGCGGCCCGATTCGCGCCACCAGGAACACTCCGGCCTTGACCATAGTCGCGGCGTGTATAAGTGCGGAAACCGCCGACGGGCCGGTCATTGCTTCTAGCAGCCATTCGTTCAGCGGGAACTGGGCAGACTTGCCTATTGCGCCGCCAAATAGCAGCACGGCGGCCGGGACCAGCAGGTTCTGCTGTGCCATGACCGTCGCCCACGTGGTGTCCTCGAGGAGCTCCTTGAACCCGAACGTTCCGGCGTGCATGAATATCAGGAACATTCCTGCAAGCATCATCGTGTCGCCTGCCCGGGTCATGAGGAAAGCCTTGAGGCCCGCGTGTGTGGGCGATGCCCACATCGCTATGCCGCCGGCCACGTGACCCTCGGCGCCGACATAGTCCTTCTTTCTATCGTAGTACCAGAATCCGATCAGCGCGTAGGAAGCAAGGCCGACTCCCTCCCATCCGAAAAATACCATCAGGAGGTTGTCCGAAAGGACGATGAGCTGCATCGATCCGATGAAGAAGAGCATGAAGAACCAGTACCGGGTCAGGTCCCTGTCGCCGTGCATGTAGCCGGTAGAGTAGACCATGATCAGGAATGAGACCCACCCGACGAGGTTGGCCATCACTATGGCAAGCGGGTCGGCCAGCACCCCGGCCTTTATCCCAAGCGAAGAAATCCATGGCAGCTGGCTGTGGATCTCCATCGCGTCAAGTGCGAGCGGAATCAGAGTCGCGGCAGAAATGGCGCTTGCAAGTGCGAATCCAACCGCAGTGTAGTCCCGTATCTTGTGACCTGCCTTTGCCACCGCTGCGATTATCGCAGCGCCGGCAAACGGAAGTATCCAGACCAGCCAAGCACTTACTGCAATCCCTTCAAAGCCGATCGCCATCCTACTAGACCACCCTACTCCCCGTTCTCCTCGGGGATGCCTCCGTCGGCTCTTCCCTGATCGATCGACGCCACTTCGGCCTGTGCTGGCACCGGCAGAACCGCTTCGTGCCCTTCGAATATGCCGCCAATATAGTCGGTTATCGGTGCAAGGAAGATATCCGGCAGGACGCCGATGATGAGCGAAAGCGCCGCAAACGCTGCCATAGTGGCGGTGATGTAGCGGTTTGAATCTTTCACGTGCGCCAGCTCCTCCGGTATCTTGCCATAGAATATCCGCTTGAACATCCACAGGATGTATGCCGAGGACAACACAGTAGCCAGGATGCCAAAGGCGAACATCGCTGTTCTGAACGGATCCATCTCCGCGGTCGCGGTCTGGAGCACGCCGTTGAACAATATCCATTCTGCCATAAAGCCGCTGGTCGGCGGGATTCCGATTATTGTAAGGGCGCCTATCATGGCTATAACTGCGGTGTACGGCATCTTGCCCGCAAGCCCCCCGAGCTTTGCCATGCTTCTTGTGCCGGTCTGCAGTATGATCGAGCCGGCCATCATGAAGAGTATTGCCTTGCCGAGCCCATGGGTAACATAGAGCATCGTGCCGCCGGTTATGCCGAGTATGCTTTCAGAGCCAAGGCCGAAGAGTATGTAGCCCATCTGACTGACGCTGGAATAGGCGAGCACGCGCTTGATGTCGTCCTGCATCAGCGCCATTGCTCCGCCGTAGATCATTGTGGCGAGCCCCCACATGTTGATGTAAAGGCTGTACTGTTCGTAGCTTCCCGTCAATAGTTCCATCCAGAGCCGCAGCAATCCGTACGCTCCAATCCCGATCATGGCCGGCGAAAGCAGGGCCGACACGGGGGTCGGAGCCTCCGCGTGCGCGTATGGAAGCCAAATGTGGAGCATGAACGCGGCCAGCTTCACTCCAAGGCCGATCACGAGTGCGAAAACAATGAGCGGAAGCCACTCCCCGGGGATCCTGCCTGCATTCTCCTTGATCGTCGCAAAGTCAAAGCCCCCGGCAAAGAATCCCATTGCCAGAAGGCCCAGCAGCAGCACCACCGCGCCGGTGTGTGTCCAGAAGAAAAACATCAGAGCTATGCGGCGCCTAGCTCCATAACCGTAGAAGGCAACGAGCAAGAACGCCGGAACAAGCATCAGCTCAAAGAACACGTAGAATTCGATCAGGTTCGTCGCCAGGACGGTGCCAAACATGCCCATCGAAAATGTCAGGTAGAGGGCGAAGTAGAGTCCCATCTGGCCGTTCACATGTTTCTGGGTGTCAACTACAGCGGTCATTGAGCCAGAGCCGATGTTGCCGACGGGTCCATTGGGTTCGCCAGGGTTGGACCCGTGACCGGGCAGGTCTTCCATCACCTTGTGGATCATGTACGGCTTCGAGTAGAGCGCAAGCACAGTGCACAGGATATAGATGATCAGCGCAAACGGCAGGCTAAGGCCGTCAAGCCTGAGTCCAAAGTCGCCAAACTGTCCCCACTTGTAACTTTCGACATAGGCTTGCTGGCTGCCGCTGTAAATGCCCGCGGTCGGGATGAACAGCAGACCCGTCGACACGGCAAGGGCCCCAAAGCTGACCCACGTCGCGGCATTCGCGCCTGCCCTTCGACCCAGAACATAAGCGATGGGCGCCACAAAAAGGGGTATAAAGGTCGCTCCCAACAGGAAGTACGAGGACTCTACCATCCAGAACTAGCCCCGCATGCTCCTGAATTCTGCGACATCGATCTCCTTGTACAACCTGTATGCGACAATAACAAGCCCCAGACCAACCGCCACTTCTGCCGCGGCTATGGCGATCGAGAATAGCGCAAATGCCTGGCCCTGAGCATTGGGGACGCTCCTAGAGAACGCCACGAGGCTCAGGTTTGCCGCGTTGGCTATTATCTCAATCGAAATCAGCATTCGTATGGCGTTGCGCTTGACTACAAGACCGTAAATCCCTATGGCAACCAGTACCATGGAAACGATGATGAAATCAATCAGTTCGGCCACTGGGCTGCTCCGCTCCGCCTGATGTCGCTGTAATGTCTTCCCTGCGCGCCAGCGCAAGGGCCGAAATAACTGCGCCTGCCAGTGTCAGCGCGAGGATTATGAGGGTCGGCGCATAGTAGGTAACCATCAGCTCGCCGATCTCCCTAAAGTCTATCGCTTCAGAACTGCTGAAATTGCCAAACTGACCGTTGAGGCCGGATGCAAGAAGCAGAGCGCCAAGGCTGGCCATAATGATCAGCATCAGGGCAATGCCCGCGCCCTTCCTCTTTCTGTCCTCTCTCATCGTGAACAGAGCCTGCGTCCTGACCAGCATGACGGCAAAGATGATTAGCACGGCGACCGCGCCGACGTACACGGAGATCTGGAACATCGCGACAAAGGGCGCGTCTAGCAGGAGAAAAAAACCTGCAACGCCGAGCATGGAAATCGCGAGTGCTATCGCCGCATAGATAAGCTCCCTAGTTTCAAGGGCAACTATTGCCGAGCCTACCGTGAGTACTGCAACCCCGATGAATACGGGATCAGCCATGGGTGGCCCCCCTGTCGTCAATGACCAGCTCTACGTCGCCCTGGTACTTTGGCTTGACAGCGAGCTGTCCCGGGGTGTAGATAAGGTGTTCCTTTGTGAATGCGGAGAGCTCGTAATCGTTGGTCATGAAAAGCGCATAGAAGGGGCACGCGTCAACGCACAGGGCGCAAAAGACGCATTTTCCGTAGTCGATCTGAGGCATTATTGCCTTCTTGTTATGTTTCCACTGCTCATCGACTTTGACCATCCCTATCGCTTCGGCGATCCCTTCACAAGCGATCGCACATAGCTGGCAGCCGGTGCACTTGTCGTGCAGCAGGATATGTCGCCCGCGGTAGCCGGCAATCCCGACGCCGCGCTTCGGGTCGAACTGGTACCCGTCGCCGACGAACTTTAGCTTCTGCTCCGGATATCGAAGTGTAAAACGTCTTATCACAAGGTGCTTCGAGCCTGACTCGATGGCCTTGATAATTCCTCCCGCGGAAGTCATCGCACTAGCAGACCTCCCGGACCGAGTATTCCGCCATATATTAGTATAAGGGCTATGAACATGTTGATGAACGAAAGCACGATCAGCTTGTACCAGCCCGTGTGGAGCAAGATGTCTATCCTGATCCTCGGCATGATGCCTCGTGGCAAAAGCATCAGCATGATAATCCCAAAGGTTTTTAGTGTGAACCAGAACGTGGCGTTTGCTGCGATCTGGTCATAGAGAGGGGCCACATTTATTATGGGAGTGCTGAACTCCGCGGGGAATATCATGGGTCCGGCCCAGCCGCCAAGGAACAGGATTACAAACAGCGCCGCAAGCGCGTAGGTCTTAACGTACGAACCCAGCTGTATCAGGCCGTATATCATGCCTGACGTTTCCGTAAGCCAGCCGGCAACAATTTCGCTCTCTGCCTCGGGAAGGTCGAACGGGATTCTTTCGAGCTCTGCCAGCGACGAAATGTAAAAGACAAATGCGCTTACCGGGGCGAAAAAGATGAACCAGTACGACCTGATCTGCGCGTCGACGATCCCCGTCAGGTTCAGCGTTCCAGAAAGGACGACCACCGAGAGCGCTGAAAGGATGAAAGGAATTTCAAAAGCGATCATCTGGTGCAGGGCGCGGATGCCGCCTATGAACGGGTACTTGCTGTTGCTTGCCCAGGAAAACAGGAGGGCTATGAGCGGGAAGAAACCGAGTATGGCGAAGACCGCCAAGAGTCCTACGTCTGTATCGGCAACGACCCAGCCTGGCGCGGCCGGTATCAGCGCGACGACAGCGGCGGCGACTGCAACGAACGCAATCGGCGCTGCCCAGAAGATCGGCTTGTCCGCGCCGGAAGGAATGATGATCTCCTTTGCTATCAGCTTCAGCCCGTCAGCTATCAGCTGCAAGATTCCTTCAATCTTGCCAGCGTACAGCGGGCCTACGCGAAGCTGCATCTTGGCCAGGAACTTGCGCTCTATGAATATCGTGGCAGCGGCAATGAGCGCTGCGTACGTGAACCCTGGGAAGGCGGCAACTCTGAAAAAGTCGGTTGTCATCTGGTGCTCGATTATCGGTATGGTGCGCGAGGGATCGACGATCATGGTCAGAAACAGGTATGGCGTCAGGACCTCGTCTCCAACAGGCGGAAGGGGAATGAAGAACAGGATGATGAATATCAGCGGGAGCACGACAAGGGTGACAATGATCAGGATCCAGAATATCAGCCAGATCAGACTGCCGACGAATTCGCCAAAGCGGAAATTCTGTGGGTATGTCGCCATCGCTATCTGTCAGCCTCCACGGGCCAGTAGTTCAGAGACCAGTACACTGCTGGCATGTCGGCGAGTTTCTGTCCTACGAGAAGGAACGGAAGCGCAAGCATGTTGCGGAACGAACCCACGGAAATCTTTACCCTGTAGGGTTTCGGCGTGCCGTCGCTCACGACATAGTATCCGAGCGCGCCTCTTCCTGATTCGACTCGCCTGTAGGTTTCGCCGGGAGGCCCCTTGGGGTTGGGCTGGAGCTTTGCCCGGACCTCGCCTGATTTCGGCATCTTGTCGAGCAGCTGCTCGATAATCTGGCAGGACTCTCTCATGTCCAGGAACGGCACATAGGATCTTGCAAACGAATCTCCCGTCTTCATGTACTGCACCTTGAAGTCGACTTCATTGTAGATGTCATACGGCTCCGCCTTTCGTATGTCGTACGGGATGCCTGACGCGCGCAGCACAGAACCCGCAACGCCAAGCTTTGTCGCATCATCCTTCGAAAGGATTCCTACCCCTTCGGTCCTCTGCCGGAAGAGCGGGTTATTGTAGAATATGTCTTCGTACTCCTTGAGCCGCTTTTCAAAGTAGCGGATCTGGCGAATGCACCTGTCCCTGAATCCCTCCGGGACATCGTTTCTTACCCCGCCGGGGATGTTGAAGGCATGAGTCACCCTTGCACCTGTGAGCGCCTCCAACAGGTCAATGAATAGTTCCCTGTCGCCGGCCGGCCACATGAACATGGTAGAGTGTCCGAGGAAGATCCCATAGATCGCAAGCCAGTAGAGCGTGTAGACCTGGCGGTTGAGCTCGGATGCTATTGCCCTGATAAACTGCCCCCTCCTTGGCACTTCGATTCCCACAAGCTCTTCGATGGCGAGGCTGTAGGAATAAGTGATGTTGTTGGAATCGTGTATTACCGGGCGCTCCAAGTGGGGGATGTTCTGTATGACATTGCGATACTCGCACATCTTCTCCTCGCCTCGATGGACATATCCGGGGTCGGGGTCGCAGTAAACAATGTAGTCTCCGTCCACTTTTATGGTGAAGCGAAAGTGACCCGAGCCGGGATGCTGCGGGCCCACGCTGAGCGTCATGAGCCGGTCGTCTTCAGACTCCTTTACTATCTGGAGCCCCAGCCTTTTTGATTCCTCGAACTTTTCTTCCACGCTTGTCATTTCCTATCTCCCCTTTATTCTAAAGTCCTTCCTAAGGGGCGGTATATCCGCCCAGTCCTCTGGAAGCAGGAACCTGTCATTCCGCGGGTGCCCGTCAAAGTAAACGCCGAGCATTTCGAATGTTTCGCGCTCGTGGTATTCGACACTGTTGTAGACATTGATCAGAGTCGGTAGACGGGCATCGTCCCTGCTGGTCCTCGTAGTAAGCGATAGAATGTGGGCGGCAAGGTCTTCTCTCCCGTAGGATCCAAGATGGTAAATCACTTCGATCTGGTTGTCCTTTGGATAGTCTGTTCCGCCGGCCGATTCAGCATGGTCGAAGCCCATCGTGTCCCTAAGAAATGTCGCAACTTCAACAATGTCTTTAGGTTCCACCTGTACCTTGATTCTGAGGCGCTTGATGAAAACTATCTTTACCGAATCTCCGAACCTTTTCTTTATCTCATCTACAAGCCCCTTTTCAAACGCGGGCGCATCTGGCTCCTTCGCTGGCGGAGCTGGGGCTGCGGCTGGCTTTGCTACCGGAGCGGGCGGCTTTGCCACCGCCGGGGGTGTTGGCTTTTCGGCTACAGGCTTGGAAGAGGGTTTTTTCTGTGCTTCCTTCTTTTCGCTGCTCATTCTACTTTATCTTTGACCTTTTGATCTTTTCCTGCAGCAGCATTGTTCCTTGGATAAGAGTCTCAGGTCTTGGAGGACATCCTGGCACGTAGACGTCAACAGGCACGATGCCGTCGACGCCGGGGAGAACGTTGTACGAGTCGATGTAGAGCCCTCCCGTAATTGCACAGGCACCCATTGCTATCACGTATTTCGGCTCGGGCATCTGATCATACACCATTCTCAGCCTTGGGGCCATCTTCCTAGTGACCGTCCCCTGAACCACGATCAGGTCGCACTGGCGCAGCGAGCCAAACGCCTCGATGATTCCAAACCTCTCTACGTCATATCTTGGTCCGGAAGCGGCTCCGAATTCCACGCTGCAGCATGCAGTCTCTAGGTGCACCGGCCACAGTGACCAGATCCTGCCCCAGTTGATCGCATATCCGAGCGGCTGGTCCAGAGCCCTCACGAGAATGTCGCTCAGCTTGCTTACCAGGACATTGAACGTGGTGGGGCTGACGAGTTCTTTCTTCACGGATGATGGCAGTCCTCCTTGTCGATCTCTCTGCTTTGATGATATTTAATACTTGTTAGCGAGATTACCAAATTCCCTTTCTCCCCGCAAGATAAAGCGCGTAGCCCATGGCGGCAAACAAAATTGCAAGAAATCCAATTATTGGAAGCGTGGCGGCCCGGGAGATAGAAAACAACGCCGATCCCCACGCGTAAAGAAAGATCGACATGACGTCAAACACGACAAACATCAGAATGTACGCGTAGTACTGCATCATGAAGTGGGACCTGCCTTCGCCCGACGGCATCTGGCCGCATTCCATCGGCAGGAATTTCACCGGATTGTACCGACGCCTCGGCGATAAGAGCCTCGAAAGGATCAGCGCGGGAACCGACGCCAGGAGACCAAAGCCGAGCATGTAAAGAATTGGAGTAAAGTCCGCGGCGGTCTCTCCAGCCATGGCGTGACATGCTGCTTTTTGAATGGTATAAATAGGTAACGAGTTTGCGGAAATTTTCGCAGATCTAGCCGTTGATTATCATGTTAAACAGCTGCCGCGCAGCCATTCTCGGGTGGTGCAGCGCGAGTTTCATCATCTTTCCAGTACTAAACTCTGCTCTGATAAAGTCCAGAAATTCGTCGACAGTCATGTCCCGCAGAATTTCTATTTCCTTGTCCCACTGTTCGTCGGTAAGGGCGATCCACCTTGCCTGTACTTTGAGGGCTGAAGAAATCTTTGACTCGATCCTGGCCTTCCAGGTATTTTCGTACTCTTGTAGGGATTCCCTGTCTGAACCGTGGGCAAGCGACCTAGCGCCGACTTCGCCGGCAAGCCTTCCGAACTCTATTGCGTAACGTATGCCTTCAAGCACAAGAGGATTTGACTGCCCCGCCGAATCTCCAACCATGATCAGCCCGTCTGCGATGCTATTCCGCCTAGTTCCTTCATTTGGAATGAATCCATAGTGGAGTTCCACCGGCTGTATCTTGCCAAGAGAGTTTAGCGGCCTTGGTCTCTTTTCAATCAATAAATGCAACCTTTCCAGAGGATCGACCGCTGACTCTGGCCTTCCAATTCCGACGCCTATCCGAACCCTGTTGCCCGATAATGGGAATACTCAAGCGTAACCTGCCTCGGAATACTGCTGGCCAACCATCAGGGTCCACGAAGTGCTGTCGGCATGATCGCAGTAGCATTCGTACTCCGCGCCGACTCCATAGCGCTTCCATTCTCCTGCCAGGCCTGCTTTGCGGCCGATCGAACTGCTAAAGCCGCTTGCGTCGATCACAAGGGTCGAGCTCACCGTCAGATCCCCCTTGGGAGTACTGGCCTTGACACCGGAAATTCTCCCATCTCTGCTGCTGATATTGATGACATTGCTTTTGACCATTATCTGCGCGCCGGCCTCGGCCGCAAGAAATGCCAGATGCTGATAGGTACCGCGAACATCGAGAATGCATGATTTCGGGGAATCGCCTGATATTGTCACCTCATTGGAAGGCGAGACAAAGTGGTAGTTCTTCACAGGATTGTAATATTTCGGAGGGATTCCCAGCCTCTCCATTGATTCAATCCAGGTCGCTCCGCTTGTCCGGATGTTGTGGGCTATCGCATCGTCCTTTTCAAAGAGCACAACCTTTGCCCCCGCCTTCGCTGCGGTGTAGGCAGCAGACAGACCCGCGGGTCCGCCGCCAACTATCACGATATCGCATTCTTGTTCCATGTCGGCCTAGCCTCCTGTGAATGAAATCTTGTCAAAACGCATGTATGGCAATATTGAATCGAAGATGACTTTCCTCTCTTTGGAAACCCCGTTCAGGTTTTTCAGTGCATCAAAGATGTTGCCTGCAACCATCACTTCTTTCACCGGGTGCTTCACGGTCCCCCTCTCCACCAGCCTGGCGCCTTTTGCGACTCCGGAAAAGTCCCCGTCCGTTGGATTGACATTGCCGGAGAATCTGCTGATTATTATTCCCTTTTTCATTTCCGATATTAGTGTGTCAACAGTCGAAGAGCCGGGCTTGACAATAAAGTTGGTGGTTGACACAGAGGGAGGGGAGCTCGTTGACCCGCCTGCGTTGCCTGTCGTCCGGACTTGGTCCTTTTTCGCGGTGTAGGTGTTGTAGATGAACTTTTTGAGTACGCCCCTTTCTATCACCACATTAGGCCTGTGTGGCATGCCTTCCCTGTCAAAGCTGGAAGCGCCAAGCCCGTCAACATTGGTGGCATCGTCTTCTATGTTCAACAGCTCTGTCGACACTCGCCTGCCGAGCTTGCCTGCAAACCGGCTTGACTTTCTCTGAATCGCATCTGAATTTATAGAATGAGAAATGACTTCTTGTACAAGCTCATTCACGGACGAGGGCGTCAGCAGCATTTCTCCCTTGAAGCTTTCGATCTTGCGCGGCCCCAGCGACATTGACACGTTCTCTGCAAATTCCGTCGCCGTTTTCCGCACATCGATGGCTTTGACGGAATGGGTGCCGCCAGACTGAAAGTCAAAGCTCGAGACTTCGCCGTCTTGTACAGCCATGCCCATTATCGTCCAAGCAAAGGTGCTAAGCTTCTCCCTTAATTCAATGCCGTTTGAATTTGCCAGAAATTGTGTACCCCGGGCCGAGGAAAAGTTGCCGCCGTCGACGGTTACCCGGCTGTCGTACGACCTTGCAGCCTCCAGCATACTGGCAGCCTCCCTGGCGGCGTCTCCGGCGCCAAACGATTGTGAGGCTCCGTCGTAGACTCCGCGCAGTAGATTCACCTTCCTGGACGAAGGAAGCGAATTGAACCTGTCCTTCGGGCTAGCCTTTGCAATCCTGACGGCCATCGAGACCGCGTTCTTTACGGAGTCTTTTGTCAGCCTGTTGACAGAGCAGAACCCAAGCGATCCGCGCAGGATCACCCTTATCCCTATGGAACCGAGCTGCTGGGATTTTGCCTGCTTGATGTCATTATTTTCGATGAACACCTCCGACTCATTGGTAGTCGCGGCGTATGCCTCAACGTCTCCTGCGCCCTGCGACTCTCCTTCCTTTAACGCAAAGTGCAGCAGGTCCAGCACTATTGCAGCCCTCCGATTACTGCCGTGCATCTGACATGGGGACCGCCGCCGTCCACTTTGGCAGGCTGATACTTCCCACAATAACCTGTTCCTATATCGTACTGGAAATGATTGCCAACCATGTCCACAGACCTAAGGACTTCAAAAGCGTTGCCCGAGATGCTGGCTCCTCTTCTCAGACCTTTTATTTCGCCATGTTCAATCAGGTAGGTTTCCTCGGCGCCGAACATGAACTCGCCGTTGGCATCGGCCTGCCCGTTGCGGGCACCCTTCACAAGATACCCGTGCCCTGTTTCTTTTATGATGTCATCGAGCCTGTCAGAACGCGGCTCGATGAACGTGTTTCTCATCCTGATCAGCGGTTCATCGTT
>CAZNOV010000008.1:0-17706 GCA_964574725.1 uncultured Nitrososphaera sp.
TGAACCATTTCCATTCGTGACAGTTCGGCGAGAAATCCCTTGGCCTGACTGTGGGTGATAAACGCCCGAAACATTATCTGGGAAATACCGGCTCCGCCATTAGCTGAACCCAGGATATCCCTAAGTATTTCGTCTTTCTGCCGATTTTGCATGCGTTCTCAAATACGAGTGGCAGCCATCCTTTAAAAAAAGTGCGGAATGGTTATATATTGACTATTTTGGTCTCACGAGCTCGCTTCCGAAGAAAGCAGGAACTGGCGCGAATAATAGAGCAAAATTGTTTATTCTGCAGACCGACTCATCAACCTGCAGTGAGTCTGCTGATTCTACCGGCTAGACGCCTGACGCCTTTACAAGCTCATAGCGGTACTGCAAGTTGTCTTCTGCATCATAGACTTCTGCCTTTACCGGAAGCGGCATTTCCCGGGCCACCCAGATCCTGCTAGTCTTGTCATTGAGCTTATAGCCCAAGACAGAGGTGTCAAACATTCCTGCCTCTGTCTGAACGGTCTCCTGAGCCGTAACCCTCACCACGATCGACGAAGAACTCACGAAAATTGTGTCCCACGGAGCGCCCACTACAAGATACTTGGGTCTGCCGGAATAGTCCATGTCGCGCACAGCCAAAACCGATGCCTGCACCGGTTCAAAGTACTCTCTAAGGTCTTCGTCCAGCGAGCCTTCTTTTGTGAGCTTTTTCGACATCGGGATTGTTTCGGAGATTGTTCCCGCAGTTGCATTGACGATGGTAAGCGTGACGTTCCAGTTATCACCCGCGTCCTCAAAACTCATCGATACGCTGGCAGAGACAAGTGAGCTTGACGGGCCTCTGGCATCCAAGGCGTATTCCAGTACCGTTCCGTCCTGTATGTTTCTGCCCACGTCCCAGATATCCTCCTGCGTCGGAGGATTCGGTATTGGTCCGGTAAACCCGCCGCCGGCTGCTATTATGCCGGCGCTTACCCCTATGCCAAGTGCAGCAAATATCGCTGTCATCACAGCCACACGCTGCTTTGGCGACATGGATTCCATTTGGCGCCCGTGGCTAATTTAAGTTAGGCTGTCACGCGGCGGCCACTCTAGGGTCGCGCAGCACGCTGAATCCAACGCGATCAGTTTTATAATGAATCCCTCCTGACACAATAGCATGCAGTATGCAACGGTTAAGCACGGAACGAGAACCGGGCGTGGATTTTCGGCCGGAGAGCTCAAGGAGGCAGGGCTGGACATGAGAGCTGCCAGGAAGAACGGAATCCCGACCGATGTCTGGAGGAAGAGCAAGTACGGAGAAAATGTAGAGCAGCTGAAAACGATCATCAATTCGATAAAGGAATCGCCCCCGAAAGTAGAACCCGCTCGCAAGAAAGAGCCTGCCGAAGTAAAGACAAAGATGAAGGCCACAAAGAAGACCGTAACTAAGAAACAAAAGATGCGCAAGAAATAGACAACTAGGATGACTGACGTACCAGAGATCGACAGGCTCGCGGGAATTGAGTGCTACTGCACCAGTTTTGAAGGAATACGCGGCTCGATAAGGCAGGCAAGCGAAGGATTCCAAGTATCTGAGCTTGTCGGAGAATCCTTTTCGAGTAACGTCTTACCTGCATACAGCGAACAGTTCAGATACCCATTATACATGTTGGAAAAGCAGGACATTGATTCGAACCATGCGGTTTTCGAAATAGAGCGACAACATCACATTAGACTGAGGATAATGGGCATTAAGGACGCCAAGGCGGTCACGCGGCAGTACGCCGGAAGCGCGCGGTCAATGAAAAGTCCACCGAGAGAGCTCGTAACGACTCACACTCGCCTGAGCCTTGAGGGTTTCACAAGGCGACCGCTGGCCAGAGAGTTCCTTGCAGGCAATGAATTCAACATCACCATCTACCAGCCACAGGTTACCCAGCTCAATGATTTCATCCAGCAGGTTCAGAGTATCGGCAACTTTTACGGGCTGCAGAGGTTCGGAGGCGAGCGGCTCGTAACGCATCTGGTCGGCCGGGAAATAGTGAAGCGAAATTTTCAAAAGGCCGTCGGGCTTTTGCTATCGTACACAACCCAATACGATACCCAGATGAGCAAGGAAATCCGGAACATGAGTGCAGATCCAAAGAATTATCCGAGTGTCCTGCGAACGCTACCAAAAGGAATGGACATTGAAAGGAAGGTACTGTCCGTGCTCGTGGCTGGTGGGAATGCCATTTCCGCGCTGCGCGCGGTGCCGCTCAATATCCGGAGATTGTTTGTGCATGCATACCAGTCATACATCTTCAACCGATGCCTTAGCTCGGCTGTCCTGACCGGCTGGGATCTAACTCGACCGGATTCCGACGACCTGTGTTTTGAGATGGAAGGACCTGCCACCTTCGGCAGGGTACTAAAGTTTGATCACGCCGTTGAAAAGCGTGTGATGGTCCCGGCCATCAGGATGGCCGGATATTCGTTTCAGCCCGGCAGCGGGAGGTTCGAAAACATAACCAAGAATGTCTTGCGGGATGAAGGAATCTTGGCAAAGGACTTTTACATAAAAGAGATGCAGGAGCTGAGCCATCAGGGAGGGTTCAGGCAGGCGCCGCTGTGGTGTACAGACTTTTCGCACAGGAAAGGTGAGGATCTGGTTGTTTCATTCAAGCTGCCAAAGGGATCCTATGCGACCACGCTGCTGCGCGAAATCATGAAGCCGGAGGATCCCATCAGGTCAGGGTTCTAGCTACCCTCAGAATATATAATACGAGCCACGATCGGTACGCTAGTGCCGCATGGGTGCACGCGATCTCCGCGAAACAATAGAGAAGCAATTTGACAAGCTGTACTATGATCTGAGCCTCAAGTTTGACAAGACCAACCCGGACAGGATTCACGCGACCGAGGCCACGGGCTGTACGCGTCTGGCATACTACGAGCGAAAAGACCCGCTCCCTCCAGACAACGCAGCGAAAACCTCGACCCTTCTGATCAACGGGATGCGCAAGGCGCTCGGCAATGTCCATGGTGAGTACAGGGTCGACAGCCTCGTTATTGGAGTGGACGCGGACATGACCATAGCGAATGATTTTGTGGTAAGGATTGAGGTCGTTGGCGAGCTGCCAGAGGTTCCCCACCCGCGCCACATGATGTACCTGAATGCGTGTCTGTTTGCGTTAGACAAGGACGAAGGATTTGTGATTTACATGACGGCGGATGGCAGGACGGCGGAATTCGTCGTGACGAAAAACAACAAGATGTTCGAGGAGGTTGTAAGGAGGGCTCGAGTCCTCGGCACTCTGCTGAAGGAAAACAAGATCCCAATGGTGGAGCCATCCGAGCTGTGCGTCGGCTGCAAATACTTTGAGAGGTGCTATTCTAGGAAAAAGTACGATGAAGACGAGTCAGGCGACATTCTTGCGGAAATATTCGGAAAGCGAAAGAAGCGGCGAGAATAAAAATAAGGGCCGCTGTCACTCGTGGCTGGCAGTAGAGTGGCCTTCAGACGCGGTGTATCCCGCACTGTACCTTTTCGCTCTTGCCCCAAATACTACAGCTACCAGGAATGCAAAGATTCCCGCGGTTACGTAGAACATGAATGTCAAATCCGCCATGTCTAATTCGATCTTCTGCCAAACCTATTATCCTTATCTGATAGTCTTGTTTCACGGAATGATATTATCATAGAATATCAGGGAAAAGTCAGGACAAAGTCCCTCTCTACCCCGGTCGTCTCAAGCCGAGTAGTGAACCTGTATGAATAAATGCCCTCAATCTCGAATTCGGCGTCTCCCTGCACCATCCTGTCCCAGCTGTTCCCAGTGAGATTATTTCGAATCGCTATCTGGCTGTTCTTTAGAGTGATCGAGCTCTCGGACGGAACAAGGGTCAGGTCCCCTGATGATGCGACAAAGCCCTCCGGAGCTGCGCCGATGTCGCCCGATGTCATCTTGGAATCCCCGACGTAGATGGTATAGTGAATGGTTTCGAACAATATTGGGCTCTTGTTGGGATTAGAGGCACCGAATTCTATTCTGACGCTGGCATTCTTTTCGTCGAGCTTTTCTACTATAATGTCCTTGATTGAAACCTGGAGCTCGGCCGGAGCTGGCTGCTCGTTCTGGTTCCCAGGCCCGAAGCCGGGAGATCCAATATTTCCGGGACCAACGAGGAAAAATATCGCTATCGCAGCCGCTGCAATGCCGCCGCCCGCTGCATAGAGAGCTTTCGGATTCACAATTGCAATCTTTGTCATGTAGCAGCGCTTTAAAGCTGTCGTTTCGGGCTTCGGGCCGCTGCAACAACTCATTCGTGATTCTGCAGACTTCGAATACTCCGACCCTATTGGTTCCTAATGTTTATCACCATAGTCGACATCGATATAAGCATCGTCAACGTAAATTGTATCAATGTTCACCGCAGCAAGGGTGACTCTATCATTGCTGTCCCTGTCTGTGCTTGGCACCATTCTTGGCGCTGGAAGTTTAAATCTTCAGGCGGCCGCCGGCCAAGAATTGGTGGTGAATCCGCCGGTAGACACAAAGACGGACAACGAATCTGTAAACGTCGTGATCGATTGGAGCCCGGAAGAGATAGAGGCGGGTAAGAGTGTCGAATTCTCTCTTGGGTTTCAGGATCCGACTTCCGGTCAACCCCTCAGCCACGTCAACTATGACGTCGAATTCATGGATGAGGCAGGTGGTGTCGTAGAGTCTGAGGAAGGCGTTCATTCCCACGACGGGAGCGGGGTGCATAGCATTACCTTTGACAATACTGGAAACTTCAAGATGGTGGTGACGGTTATCGGCATTGGACTGACCCCCCCGTATGACACCACCAAAAGCGGCACCACAGAGCTGCCTATCATGGTCGTTCCGGAATTTCCTGTCGCACCGACGATCTTGGCAGCAGCAACCGGCCTGATAATCGCTTCCAGGAAACTCAAAATACTAAAGTAGGCTAGTATGGCCTACCCTCAATTATTTTCGGCAAATCGAAAAATTAGCTGGCAAGAAGCAAATGCTTATACGCTGCTTGCAAACGATTTGCTGCCCGTGCAATACCACAAGGCTGCGCACATTGGAAAGGAAAGGGCGCAGAAAGCGCAAATGAAGCTCTTTGACTATGCGGGCTTTGCGATGCTCACCTATACTATCAAGCAGGGCGAATCAGGGTTTGAGCCCGTGGGAGAAGAGGACCTTGCAGGCAAGATGACGCAAGGCGCCGAAGCGATGCTCTTTATCTGCGACAGGGACGGGTATGCCAAGGCGCAATCAAGACCCATGCCCATTGAGAAAGGAGAGGAAATCTTCAAGAAAATGCTTTCAGACGGAATGCAAGAGTTTTCCGGCAGGATCAAGACCGTATCCTAGAATACTATGCGCGTTCCGGCGGCCCTGCCATCTATCGCGTTCCTGATGGCGGCGACATCAGACTTTAACACGACCGTCGGAATCCGCGATCGCTGTATGACCTTGAGCGCGACGATGTCCATCAGGTCGTATGACCCGGCGGCAGAATTCTCCGAAACGAGCAGCTCAAGGCACTTTTTTACGGTAATTTCTTTGAATAGTTTCGCGTTCTTGTTCTTGTTCGGATCCGTATCATAAATGCCTTCTACGTCGGTGGCGTTCAGGAACTTTGAGGCTCTTACTTTTTCTGCAATGAGCGCGGCAGTCGCGTTGGTGCTCTGCCCCGGGTGAAGGCCGCCTGTCACCACAATCTTGCCACTCTCAGCCGCAGAGGCTACGGCCTCCAAGTCAGCGGGGACAGCAGAGTAGGCCTTGTCCCCAAGTGCAGCAATCATGAGCTTTGCGTTCAATCTCGAGACTTCTATCCCAATCATGTCAAGCGTTGCCTCATCCGAGCCAAGATCCCTTGCAAGGTCGATGTAGTGACGGGCAACTTTTCCTCCTCCTGCAACCACGACAGGCTGAACTGTTTTGCTTACATCTCCCAGCATGGCAGCATGCTTTCTTATTTCGCCTGGGCTATCTCCAAACACTTTCCCGCTAAGCTTGATGACTAGGCGCTCCCTAGCGACCGTGGACCTTCCGACCTCCCATATACAGGGTCTCCTGATCGCCTAGCACCTTTTTAACAGATCGCTCTACTTTGTCGCGGTTTTCGGCTGTCGTGTACACCCGCAGCATGTCGAAAAATCCGGAAATTGATTCCACGAGTGGGATCTCGGATATCGGCATTTCGCGGCCGCCACCCCTATCGACGGTAATCACGGAATACATTTCATCCTTTGTGGGCGTAAGTGGCATAGAAGGCACGCGTGAGGCGTCGACGATCACATAATCGCTGTCGACATGGGCACCGTCCGCAATTCCAAGGGCCAAATTCTTTAGAGCCTTTCTGTCCATCCGTGTCCTGTCACGCTTGTGTAGGAATTTTTCATAGACGCACTTGAAGAGCCTCCTATCGCGGTAGTCGCGAGCAAGTCTCGCAGCAAAGGCAATTTTGCCGTCTCTGTCAAGAGCGCACAGCCGTTCAAGGGTCGCTTCATCTGTCAGGCTAAGGTAGTTGTCAAGTGAAGTATTGGTTAGTTCCAGTTCGCTGTCTGCCCCGATCATCGAGTTCACAAGCATCACTTCCGCCGCTCGCACTGTCTTGTGGAAGTATACGGCCTTGAACATCTGGTATCGTGAGATAAGCATGGATTCAAGGGAATTCAGGGCGGACTTGTCTATCGCCAGCCGGTTCTTCCACAATTCCAGCGAACTCACTATTCTGTGATAGTCCACCTTGGCGTACTCTGCGCCTGTAAACAGCCCGTCCCTTGGAAGATAATCCATCATATCCGCCGAAAGTCCCCCTGATATGACTTCATTCAGGAAGCTCACTTTTCCCCCGGAAAATGACATTCTGCAGATCTGATCCGCGCTATAGCCGTGCCTGCCAAGCGTGTCAGCGATATTGCTGCTTTTGACAATCTTCCTTCCGATTTCTTCGTGGCTTGTATTTCTCCGGTACTCGAGTACCTCCTCAAACAGATGAGAAAAGGGCCCGTGTCCTACATCGTGCAGGAGCGCCGCAAGCCTGAGGTGTTGAACCACTTCAGCACTGTCGACGTACCCCTTGCGGAGCAGCGATTCAGCCGCAAGTCCTGCGATGTGCATCGCTCCAAGGGAATGCTCGAATCGCGAATGCTGCGCGCTCGGATATACCAGATGGGCTCCCGCTAGCTGCCTTATTCTCCGGAGGCGCTGGAATTCTGGGCAGTCGATGACTTCCTTTTCGACCTGGGAGAACCTGATTGATTTGTGGACAGGGTCGGTGATCTCTCCAGCAAATTCCATTGCCACTGCACATGAAGAAAGGCGAGACTTAAACTTTCAGCTCTTTCCTTACGAGCTTCATGATCTCTTGATGTACTTGATCCTTGCTCTTTGAACCGTTGATAACCTTCCATCCGAACTGCTTGGCGTATTTGACATAATTCCTGTAAGCCCTGGCAGCAAGCTGGGGATCGGCCTCAAAGGCGTCCTGGGTCTCTGCCCTCTTCGTTGAAAGCGTGGGAGTCACCAGCAGGACGATGACAAGGTCCTCCTTTGGCAGGCCCTTGTCAAGTTTCATCAGCCATCCCGGATCGACACTGTTCGCAGCTCCGTAGGCAAGGTTTGACTGCCAGTACCTATTCATGACGACGGTGGTCCCGTTCTCGACCATGCTTTCGATTTCCTTCTTTTTCTCCCATCTGTTCGCGGAGAACAGAAGATGCTTTGCTTCCGTGGGGTAGTCGCGCCTGCCGTTTAGAAACGCCCTTATCTCCATGCCGATCGGGGTGGTGTAATCCGGAAAGTCCAAAATGGCGCATACCTTACCTTGGTTCTTTAGGGCTTCTAGGAGCATGCGAGACTGGGTGGTCTTGCCGGCCTTGTCAGTCCCCTCAATCACCACGATCTTGCCTTTCTTTCCCGCCAACGCCTAGGGTCACCCGGGCATCAATAAAAAGATGTTGAGCATTATTTGCCACAGAAAGTAGTTTGTGGCATATTACACGTGAGACGCATCGAGAATTTAATCTCTGAAACCAACAAATTAAAATAATATCGGGCATTGTAGCGATCGGGGTTGCCTGCTGAGTGAAGGATGAGAAGTCGAATATTGCAATTTTTGACACTTTCAAGACGAGGAAGAACAAGTTTACCGGCGAGGCAAAAAGGCAGCGGGGCATAATCGCGCATTTAGCCACCGAGCAGAGCCCTGACCTCAGAACAAGGACTTCCATAGCCCATGCCATAGCGAAGCAGCACGGTATCCTCTGGCAGAACATCTATTCGGGCATATTCCGGGATCTGGATGAAGTCTTGATCCCTGTGGGAGTGGTTAAAGAAGGAGGCAGGCTGCCGCTCAGGCGAGGACCTAAAGCGCTGCAGCTGGAAGGTGTTCCGTTCTACGAGCTCACAGACGCGGGAATTTTGGTTGCGTCCTCCATCGAGGAGGTGGGCGACGGAAAGATGAAACTGCTGCAGTCATACATTTCCTCGCTTCCTTCCGGCGACCAGGGTGTCAAGGCAATGAAGGACGGGATGCTTTTCCTCATCCAGGTTGCCCCTTCGTTTATCTCAAAAATAATAAATGAATACATCTACGCCTACAGTACGGGCGAAATCGACAGCATCGCGCCGCTGGATGCGAAGAAATTGCGATCAGTGATCTCAAGCCAGATAGCAGTGGAGAAAGAGCTCGTGGAGGCGATTATTTCAATGCAGCAGGATCAGCGCGATCTGGTGAAAAACTTTTTCAGAGTTCTTGGCTAGGAGCCTTCGTAGCCGCAGGACGTACACCGGTACTTTTTCTGCTTGCCCTTGCACCCTTCGCACCGCCAGATCCTCGCATTCTTGCACTTGGGACACGAGAAACTTTCTGACAGCTCGCCCGGCCTGACCTCGCGACCGCAGGCATTGCAGTTGGGCATATCGTACGACCCGGCGTACATTTGCAACCATATCCGTCTGGCACTATTTTTACTTTTTTTAGAAAAATCTCGCGTATACGAAAGAAAGGATTTATACCATTTCGTCGAACTTACGACATGGGCATTGGAAGATACATGGCAAAAGAGCTTGCCAAGGGACTCGACAGCAAGTCAAGAGAATTCTACGAGTTTGTAATGCCTGCGATTGACATCGTTGAAGACGGCGGCGATCTGCTGGTCGCCATCGACCTGCCCGGCTTTGCGAAGAAGGACATCAGCCTGAGGATAAGCGGCAATGTGCTGTCGATAAGCGCCAAGAGGGAGCATGAAGAGGAACTTGGAACCGTCTACTACAGGCACAGGCCTGCAAAGATCGACAAAAAGATACCGCTTCCGATTTCAGTCAAAGAGGAAGAAAAGGTGGTGGGCAAGGCGACATACGAAAACGGTGTCGTTACGCTTAGGATTCCGATCCCGAAATCCTCAAGCATCCCCATAACGTAGGACGACCTGCCTGATTCGGCCCAGTGACCGGGCCCCTAGAAGCATTATATTTGGTGCTCTGCAATCCCGATTCCGTGCTTATCAGATGCGCCGACTGGTTGCCACCCTTCCGATTGTGGAGACAGCAACTCAGCCCAAGGGTGTCAGGATTGTATTTTGCAAGAATGTTGCTGCTGGTCAGGGGCTCATCCAGCGGCTTGAAACCTTGCTAGGTCATCAGAATTTTCTTAGCAACGCTGCAGCCACAGCAGCGGATGCTGCCGCAAATCCTACGTATGCCAAGTAGGCGTTGTATGGCAGCATGAGCGCCGAACCGATGAACAGCGCCGACGCGAGAATGGCCGCCGCCAGTGTGCCGTTCTGTTTCTCTGGTCTGGCGAAAGGTCCGATCGCTTCGAGGTAGCTCTTCAGCAGCGGGGCAACGCTCACAGAATCCTGGATCCCCTTTGCAAACCTTTTTGCGGACACCTTCACCTCCTCGATGTAGGCGTCCTTTACCAGGCCCTCTTCCTCGAGCAGGTTCCCGAGCACCTTCACAAACTGGAACTTGACCCTGTGGTGAAGGTAGATGCCCTCTAGGATCGAAGCCATGCGCATGTATAGCGCCAGGTTCTTCGGAAGCCGGAATGGGAACCGGCTCATCGTCTTGTTGGCAAGGTCCATCAGGGCCTTGACCTCCATCTTGTCAACTTCCTTGCCATACATTGTCTGTATGCTCAGAGCTATCCCGCGTTCTACCACGTAGCGGTTGACAGTCGGCTCGAGCGTCCCGAGTTCTATCAGGACGTTGACGGTCCGCTCTGGGTCCTTGTCTATTAGTCCCAGGTAGAGTCGGATAAGCCGGGTGCGGGTGTCGCTATCGAGCTTGCCGACCATGCCAAAGTCGTAGAGGATGAGCCTACCGTCATCTGTCACAGAAATGTTGCCAGGATGAGGATCGGCGTGAAAGATGTCGTGGCGCAGTAGCATCCTGAAGAACAGCCTGTGCACCCTCACCACCAGCTTTTCCCTGTCAATGTTCTTGTCATCCAGCCTCTGGATGTCGGTTACCTTAATCCCCGGCAGGTATTCCATGGTCAGGACGTGCTTTGTTGTCCTGTCAAGGAACACTTCAGGCACCAGAACGGAGCTGTCGTCATGAAGGTTGCGCTTGATCGTAATCAGGTTCTGCGCCTCTATGCGATAGTCCATCTCCTCGTGCACGGTTTCGATAAACTGCGCCAGCATGGCCTCGGCCGAAAATCGAAGGTTGGGATCGATAAAACGCGTCGCCAGTGGAAGGATTTTTTTTAGAACGTAAATGTCGTCCTCTATTATCCGCTCGATATTGGGTCTCCCTACCTTGACAATGACATTTCTCCCCGCGTACTTCGCCACGTATACCTGGCCAAGGCTCGCCCCCGACAGCGGCGCTATATCGAATTCCTCGAAAGCGTTCCCAACCTTGCCGACCTCATTTTCTATTATCGGAACTATTTCAGAAAACGGCGCGGGCGGCACATCATCTTGGAGCCTCGACAGCACTTCAAGGTAGGGCTGCGGCAGTATGTCTACGCGAGTAGAAAGCCATTGACCCAGCTTGATGTACGATGGCCCAAGCTCGATGAAAGTTTGAAGAGCTTTCAAGGCATGACGCCTGTATTTCGCTTCATCTACGTCCCTGCCCTCGCGCCTGACCCATTCCCTCCGGTCTCTTCTGAAATTTATCACGACTGGAAGCAGCTTGAGGACTACTCTGGCGACGTGGAGCTTGGAGGGCCTTGGAAAAACGGGCTGCTCAAGCTTGATACTGTCCTCCTTTCTCATCTGCGAGGGGCTCTCCATTTGTTCTAGGCACCTCTTTTATTTTTTAGCGCATTGGCAGCGTCGTAAGCCAGCCGCCCCGCGGAAGAGCCCGCGACATAGCCTGCCACGGCCGCCTTTATCGCGGCCTCTCTGCTGCTCCTGCCTTGCTTCTTGCTCTTTCGATAAACAGCGGTGCCGACGCTCTTTGCAACGATCGCGGCCGCAGCCGCGCCGACCAAGTATTCTGGTGCGTCGACAAGCAGATGACCCAAGGGGTTCCTGAATGGGTCTATCCTGTCCATATGCACCGCATAATGAGTATCATAGTCCCGGATATGGAGTCTGCCGTGCCGGAATTGCCTCGTCGCCCCCTTCCCCCCGCCTAGGTCTGTCGCTCTAAGCTCAATTATCGGTCTGACGGACTTGGGCACGACAATGTTCCCCTCCCCGTCAATAAAGTCCACGCTCACTGGAACCCTGACAGCGGATATAAAATTAGCGACCAAGGTTTATTCAGGCGTCTCACGGTGTTTGGTGTGAATGAGAAAAGTCAGGCTGTTAGATAGCCGCAGGATCTATTCCGGCGAAGTATCTCTCCGAATGGACAGGTTTTCGCTGAATGGAAGGCTGGTCGAGAAGGAGATAGTTGAGCATCGACAATCCATAGGCATCGTGCCTGTCCTTGATGGAAATACTGTAATTTTGGTGGCACAGTACCGGCGCGCTGCAGGCAAAACCCTGATAGAAATACCTGCCGGCAAGATCGAGGAGGGCGAAACACCCAGGCAAGCAGCGGCAAGAGAAATGGCGGAAGAAATAGGATTGTCAGGTCGGTTGAGACCGCTCGCGCAATGGTATCTCGCTCCCGGCTATGACACCGAATTCATGCATGTGTTCGTAGCCACTGGGTTGAAGAAGATAAAGCGAGGGAGCCTGGACAAAGATGAGGATATAGCCATCAAGAAATTCCAGCTTGATACGATTGTGCAAAAATGCCGGAACGGGCAAGTTCAGGATTGCAAGACCGTCGCGGCCCTGCTCGCCTACGACAAGAGGCTTCGTGCAGGATCTAGGTCTCAATAGACCAAAATGGTAGGATGTAAGGCGGAAACTCAGCCTTTGGCTGCGCCGTCGATTATCTTTGCAAGTCTGAAATCGTAATTGCTTATGCCGCCTACGTCGTGAGTCACCAGATCTATCTTCACCCTGTTGTACACGTTGAACCACTCCGGGTGGTGGTTCATTTTTTCTGCTTGGATCGCCACCTGCGTCATAAAGCCAAACGCACGGACAAAGTCTTTGAACTCAAAGCTCTTGTTGAGCTTGCCTCCAACGATCTTCCAGCCAACTAGCCTGCTAACTTCCTTCTGGATCTCGCTTTCTGAAAGCTTGCGATATTCATCCTCTGACATGAGGGCCATATTAGATGATGTATCTAATACGTCTTGCCGGTGAACAAAGTCCGCCTCGCCGCAATTATCGAACCAATAGCGATAGCAGCAGCGACCGACACAAATGCGACAGGGAATTCCGGAACCACCGTTATGCTGGACTGGACTGATTCGCCACTTCCCTGAATGTTTTCTACTCGTACTGTAAAAGCCCCCTGTGAAACGAAGGTGACATCGTGGGAAGAAATGCCTTCGGGGGTCGTCACTCCGCCTGCACGCGATACTTCGTTACCGTCCTTGTCAACTACGATCAGCTCATAGGTTGCAGCGGCAACAGGATTGTCCGACTTGTCGGCCACCCTTAGCCCAAAGGTGAGAGGCTGCTCAGGGAGTATCTGCTCCGGCCATCTTAGTGAAACCTTGTAGCTCTGCGATTCTTGCGAAGTCTCCGCCAGCATGATGCCGATTCCATCTTCCGGCGGGCTTAATGAAAATACGGCCGAGCCAGTCGACAACCCCTCAGACTTGATCCTTTCTGCTATTGTCTGCAGGTTCTTCTGGGAAACAGTAATGTGGACGACGGCAGAATCTGTGCCAGATATCCGCGTTGGAACGGTGAATACAGGGACATCGATCCCGTTAACTTGGCCGTGCAGCGAGTCCTTGTCAAAATCAGCAAGCTCCTTAGGTATGAAGACCTCGGTGTGAAGCATGCCAATTCTACTCGGAAGATCCGAATTCCAGTCAAAGGGCATTGAAAATTCAATGGTCTTTGTGTCAGCGTTGTAGGCCGAATCTTCGATTGCGCCGTAATAGTTCCTCACCTTTACCTCGTAAGTCTGACCTCCCTCGACAACGTCTATCATCTCTTCGCGGCCAGGTGTCACCCACACGTCGTACTTTAGCGGGTCGGCCACCTGCGTTCTGGTCGTCCCGACGGTGTGAATTTCTACAAAAAGGTTGTAGAGGCCGGGCTCGGTGAAAATTGGGCCCTCCACTATCACGGGTCCTCCCCTGCTCCATATTCCGTTAAATTGTGGCTCAACCTCTCCCATCGCAATCGCGGAAGTAGTGTTCTTTGGAACTATTTTTATCTGCAGATCACCTTCGGGATCGTAAAAGAAGCCTTGGCCGCCAAACTGGCCGCCTTCTGTCAGGATTGGTATCTGTTTACCGTCCTTTTCAAAGAATATCCTGTAGGTTACATGCTGGAAGTTTTCGTTTGTGTTAGCGTCAAACAATCTCGCGTTGATGTAAACGGGGTCGGTCGGGCCGGCCACGACGACAGGCTCAAGGCTAACAAAGAGGCTCACCTTCTTGCCGCTAAAGTCCGCTGCCGGCGGCTGATGGCCACCATGAGCGAATGCGCTGGGAATTGTGAAAGGAAAAAGAATCATCATTGCTGCAAGAAAAACCATCGCAAAGAATGGGCGAAGATTTTTTCTTGGCAACAAAGTCTCGAAAATGAACTTTGCCCCGAGATATATATTGGTTATTTTTGGACAATTTCCCAGATAGTATTAATAGAGACAGCTGGAATTGACGTACAGTTTTAGCTGGATGGGTAGTCTAGCCTGGTTAGGATACCTGCCTTACACGCAGGTGGTCGAGAGTTCGAATCTCTCCCCATCCACTCTCTCACGCGGTCAGAACTCGAAGACCACTTTGCGTCATTGCTTGTAACCGTTAACGGTTCTACTGTTAACCGTTCACGGTCTTGCTCACAACCGTTTACGGCTTGTGCCGCGCCTATTGTGAGCGTATTAGGCACGCTGGCGCACTTTTTTACATTCTTGTCGTAGAGAATACCGCACCGTTTGCAGTAATAGCCCATTGCCTCGTAAGTTGCTTTTGCGCCGTGTCTTTCGTAGAGTGTCTTTATTTTCTTACCACACTTAGGGCAGTCTTGCATCGTAACTGATACCGTAGACGGTCTATTTAGCTTTTGTGGTGCGCGCCAGCCTTAGCCCCAAAATAGTATTTGCCACCGGGTCTATCTCTTTGCTGTATGCTGTTTTGTATTCTTGGTAATACACTTGCTTGATATTCTCTGCCAGAGCAGCAAATTCTTCTTTATTGTTAAGTTCATTTCTTCTATTTACTTTTACGCCGAGCGATCTTAATTCGCTTAGCCAATAGTTTTCACTATCTGTCTCTTGTGTCATACCCAGAACACCCCGTTACCTATGGTACCCACAAAATACTACTTAAGCGCGACCTACAAAAGTACCGCTCGATAATTACAATGAAATATTCTCGAATCTACCTGAGGTAACTGCCCCTCGAACACGCCCAGACATGAATCTGTGACGTAGCAAAAGACCAGCCGGGCTTTCTTGACCCGAAAATTTTGCAGTTAGGGGGTTGAGCACAAAAGACACCTGCTGAACACTAGATATAACCTGCATGCAATCGTTTGTGAATAATCAAATCATATTCGGTTCTTGCAATGCAGCCGCACATTTCGCATGCATGTCGTAATAACTTCTCGGTGGGTTGCATTATGCCTATTGTGAAGATACCGTTAAACTCGATGATCGAGTATGCGGCTAGATCGCCGCTTGAAGCCAAGAAGCCTTCTAAATGCCGCCGTACATCTATCTTCTTGACATCAGACAGGTGATTTTCTATTGTTACCTCATCGTTTTTGATAGAGATAGATGCAGAAGAAAACCTTCTTGATCTGAGAAGAAACTCATTTAGACGCTCTGCAAACTCAGAATGACCTGCACAGCTTATGATTATTGTCAAATCGAATGGTAGTCGTATTACTTTAACTTTAGCATAAAGATTTTTTGTCGCCGCGTTAATTCTTCTTAAAGAACTAACCTGTCGAGAATCTCAGTGCAAATGCTGTCAACTATTGATCTTGGGTTGTAATCAAGAATGCGATCGCCAGCAGCGGCGTGCGTTATGGGCCATCCCGACCAGCGCCATCTTTGACAGCTTTTTCATAGATTTGCTTCATGATCATTGCCAAGTGTGATGGCGAAAATGGCTTCTTGATCAAGTCGTTCACAGGCGTAGAAGGTAGTACAGATTCAAGCTCTGACTTGTTAATTTCGAATGCGGTCATCAAGATTATTTTCATGTCAGGCCGCAATTCCTTGATCCTACGTACAAGTTGAAAACCATTCATCTGTGGCATTCGAATGTCCGAGACGAGCATCGTGCATTCTTTACAATTCTTTTCGACATGAGATAATGCAGCAATTGCGTCAGAGAACGCGTGCACATTAAAGCCACTCAGCTCTAGGGACCTGCGAGTAACCGCAAGGACGTCTGAATCGTCATCGACTACCATTATGGTTCTCGACAACGACATTACTGTAACTTTCTACTATCTGATATTTAAGTAAGACAATGCCAACGATGAAAGGTAGGGAGGGACCTAGCTATTGTTGATAATATTGAAAATTGCGACCCCGTGCGTTACGCCGTTCTGAACCGCATCCCCTTCAGAAGCGACGGTAGCTTTGAATAACTCTCGATTCGAAAATACCGCATCAAGCCATCGATTTCACTGTCACTGTAATCAGGGTCCTTGTACCGGATACGCTCGGTCTGCAACACCGATCTGCTGGGCAATTTCTTACCAGCTCGAATTTGCGCTTGCAAATTAAAAGGATTATGGCTTATGTGAACCATGCTAATTGCCTAGAACAGTCTGCGAAGGCATGACGGGTCTAATGCATGAAGTTTGGGTGCAATACCTGGGAATGCCGCATCAGAAGACGCAGCTATTTTGGCACGAGCACAACGCTTGTTTCGGGATTGTTATATGCCCTGAGAAACCTTAGGCCCTTTTCGGTGGTTTTGTAGGTCTGCGACCGCCTCTCGTATTCCAGAAACCGATTTTCTGCCAGGATTGTTAGATAATTCCTTAGTTGCTCATAGCTCAAGTATGAATCGTACATTGCTCTGGTCCTTGTTATGCTCTCGCTGGCTGCAAGTAATATCAGGGCGCAAATGTCGGTTCGAGTTCTGTATTTCGTATGACATATGAGAAAATATGCTATTATATGGTGTTGTGGTGCTATGTTCTAGAATTCCGCTCTAGCCTTCTGCAAACTTTTCCAGTATCCTGCCCATGCACTTTGTCGTCTTGTTCATGAGGTCGATCCTGGCGAACTCGTTAGGAGAGTGGATTCGGGCGAACATGTATGTGCTTCCGATTGAGATACAGGGAGCTCCAAGAATCCTCACAAACGAATACATCGGGCCGGTTCCCGCTGACGAAACGCTGGTTATGGCAGAGCCGAATGTCTCAACGGCTGCCTTTTCAACCAGCCGCACGAACGGGTGATCTAACGGAGTTCTGGCTGCGGCCTCTCCGTGTATGAACCTGACTTCGATGTCACCATAACCATTCTCTTCAAGATGGCGCTTGAGCCTGCCGAGCTGCCGCTCTGGCATCATGTCGGGCACTAGCCGGAAGTCCAACTTTACCATGGCCTGCGCGGGTAGGACTGTCTTTGCGCCTTCTCCGACATAGCCGGAGTTGAAGCCTGCGATGTTGCAGGTAGGCATCCCTACCAGAGCCTTCTTTATTTCCTTGCCCTGGGCCCCGGCTACAAAACTGCGTACGCCATATTCTTGCCTGAACTCCTTTTCATCAAATGGCTCGTCGGCTATGACCGCGAGCTCCCGTTCCGTGAATGGCCTTGCCTCCCTGTACCAATCCTTTACCAGAATTCTCCCGTTCTGATCGCGAATCGTCGCCAGGGCAGAGACCAGCCGCCAGGCAGGATTTTCAATAAGAACCGCAAGGCTGCTGTGGGCGTCCCTGGATGGTCCCTTCGCAACGAGCTCGACGTACAGGAGCCCTTTCATCCCAAGGCTGATAATAGGTCTATCCTTTGCGTCGACATAGCCAAACTCCCAGATTACTCCGTCGCAGCCTAGCCTGTGCCGGTACTTTTCCAGGCACTCTTCTATATGCACGCTTCCAATTTCTTCCTCGCCTTCCACAATGAACCTGACGTTGCAGGGCACGTCGCCTTTTTTCTTCAGCAAGTATTCTACTGCCTTGATTCGCGTTATCAGCTCTCCTTTGTCGTCGGCCGAGCCACGTCCATAGACTCGGTTGCCGTCCAGCTTGCCGCTGAAGGGATCCGCATCCCAGAGCTC
>CAZNOV010000008.1:17806-21390 GCA_964574725.1 uncultured Nitrososphaera sp.
GGATTGCCGTCGTACCTCTGCGATACGTCGACGACGACATTGTAGAACACCCAAGCACCAAAGAGAAACGCGAGGATAGCCGGAATTACCAGAACCACCCAGAGTCCAGCTACCATCAAGTCAATGATCCTGTTCTGCCGGTAAAAAAGTTAGTGGAGCATTTATAACCGCCCGGAGATGCTTCCCACCTCGTATGGCTGATTCGATATTTTTCTCGCCCCGGTCCATTGCCGTCATCGGCGCTTCTGAAAAGCCCGGCATCGGCAAGACGATCTTTAACAACATCGCAAAACACTTCAAGGGTAAGATTTACCCCGTTACACCTTCGAATCCCACCGTGGGCGGCCTGCAGGCATACAAGACCGTCCTCGAAATTCCAGAAGCAGTCGACCTAGCAGTGGTAGCAGCGCCGAGCAGGTTCACCCCGGCGGTGATGGAGGAAGTCGGCAAGAAGGGGATCAAGGGCGCGATTATCGTGTCGGCGGGGTTCAAGGAGGTCGATGAAACCGGAGCGAAGCTGGAAAAGGAGGTCGGCGAAATTTCCAGAAGATACGGCACCAGAGTCATCGGCCCCAACTGCCTTGGGATCATGAGCCTTTCGCAGGACAACATGATGAATTCCACTTTCCTAAAGATCACACCAAGGCGCGGTAGCGTCGCGCTTGTTTCGCAAAGCGGGGCAATCTGCGCAGCCACCGTTGAGGACGCAGAGGCACAGAACATTGGCTTTTCCAAGGTTATAAGCATGGGCAACAAGGTCGACATGGACGAAAGCGACATCCTGGAGCTGCTTGCGGATGACGACGACACCAAGGTCATTGTGATGTACCTTGAGGACATCAGGAGCGGAAAGCGGTTCATGGATATCGCAAGGAGGATAACGACAGAGAAACGCAAGCCGATAATCGTACTAAAGGCTGGAAGGACCGCGGAGGGGGCCAAGGCTGCTGCTTCGCACACGGGCGCTCTTGGAGGCTCTGACGCAAATTACGACGCGGCGTTTGCACAGTGCGGGGTGATCCGCGTGGATACGATGGGTGAGCTCTTTGACCTTGCGACGGCGTTTTCGAAGCAGCCGATCCCCGACGGCGGCATCGTCATAGTCTCCAATGCTGGAGGTCCTGCAATCATCTCTACTGATTCCTGTTCTAGGTACGGCCTGAAGATGGCTGACATATCGTCGATAAGGGAGGTCATCTCCAAGGTCATACCGGCGTACGGCTCGCCAAGGAACCCCGTCGACATCGTGGGAGACGCGGACTACACAAGGTTTGAAAATGTGCTGCTCGAGGTACTCGTTCATCCCAACGTTGGCTCTGTGGTAACGATGTGCACCCCGTCTGCCACGCTGAACTACGACGACCTTGCAAGAGTGCTGGTCAGGATGTCGCGGCAGTTTCCAAACAAGACTATTCTTGCGTCGCTCATGGGCCTTGCAGAGGGAGTCGAAAACAGGACGATAATGTCCGAGGGAGGCGTGCCGTATTACCTGTATTCAGAGCCGGCGATCAGGACGCTCAAGGCGATGTACGACTTTAAGAATTGGATCGACGGGGCTGCGACAAAGGCACCGACACTCCAGTTTTCAAAGGACAAGGAGAACGTTCGATCTGTATTTGATCATGTCCGCCAGCAAGGAAGGGTCAACCTGCTCGAGGAAGAAGGCTACGAAGTACTCAGGGCGTATGGCTTTCCCACCCCAAAGAGCATCCTCGGCGCCACAGAGCAAGAGTGCCTAAACGCAGCCAGGGAGATAGGCTATCCGGTAGTCATGAAGATTGCGTCGCCTGACATCATACACAAGTCCGACGCCGGGGGCGTCAAGGTCGGAGTGAAGAGCGATGATGAGCTCCGCTCGGCGTTTCGCGCAATAATGGACGGAGCGAAAAAGTACAAGGCAGATGCGAAGATAAAGGGCGTGCTCGTGCAGGAGATGGTAAAGTCGGCGAAGGAAACCATACTCGGAGCGAGCCAGGACGCTACCTTTGGGCCCGTGATCATGTTTGGCCTTGGCGGCATCTATGTTGAGGTCCTGAAGGACGTCGTGTTCAGGGTCGCTCCGATAAACGAGCGCGAGGCGGCTGGGATGGTCGAGTCGATCAAGACCATAAAATTGCTCAGGGGAGTGAGAGGAGAAAAGCCATCTGACATGAAGGCAATCGCCGATTCGCTCCAACGCCTGTCGCAGCTGGTGGTCGACTTTCCAGAAATCAAAGAGTTTGACATCAACCCGCTCCTTGTGCTCGAAGACGGAAAGGGAGCAAGGGTGGTGGACGCCCGCATTATACTAAAAAGCTAGAGTCTGCTGCCGCATTCCGCGCAGAACGCAGAGTCTGCTTCGTTCTGGTATCCGCAGGACATGCACTTGCCGCTGGATGATGTCGTGACCTGAGCCGGATTCTTTAGAAGCACGATGTCGCCAATCTTCGAAATTGAATCCCACGGCACTTCTTTTTCTCCGACCCTGATGGTTATCCTTGCGCTTCCGCCGGTTCTGCGCAGGCCAATCTCCTGCACCGTGCCAAGAAGCGCGGCCTCGCTGTCGTACGCCGACATCCCCAGAAGCGACTGGACTGCAACATAATCGCTACTGGCGGGCTGGGCGATCTGGGTGGAAGGCATCTCCGGAGCTGCGGCGACCTGCTCCGTAACGACACTTTCAGCAGGCTGCTGCTCCCGGGTATCAAACTTGCGGTACTGTGCTATCGTGGCAGTGCAGGCTCTGCACTTGTACTCGCCCTTTTCAACAAGAGTGACGCCTTCCCCAAGTTCTTCGTTTGGGTTATCGTAAACTATCGATGGCGAGCCATCATACTCCTTTTCGCACTTGTTGCAAAAGTACTTGACAAACCTGCCCTCCTCGAGCCTCCCGATTCCGGCCAGGAACAGCTCGGGTCCTCCGAGGTTTCCCTTCTTTTGCTCTTCGTCGGTTACCCTGGCAACTGCGTAACCTCCGGAACCCCGGAGTTTTTTCTCTGCCATCGTGTCTTCGGCCATCATGTTTGGATGATTTTCAATTGCAAGTTATTTAAATCTAGTCAGTAGGTCTTGATTCATATATTCTCTCGGCCAACCCGTGGGCAGTGCATGCCGTTGCCATCCTGCTTTACAGGAACCTCGTGGCATCGATAGACAAGGTGTTCCTGATCTGGCAGGTTGTCTTCCCAATAGTTTACATCTTTATCGCCGGCTATTCCTACTCGGCGCTCATAGGCGAACAGGGCGTGCCAATCGGTGAGAGCGGCGTCCCGTACCCCGCGTACCTGGCGGCGGGCATGATCGGCTTTAACATGATGAACAGCAGCACGGTAGCAGGCAGCATAATCTGGAATGACAAGCGAAACGGGATGTTCCAGCAGATTCTCGTGATGCCATTCGCAAGGATGGAGTACATATTCGGCAGCATCCTCACGATCATGCTGATGGGGCTTGCAAGCGCCGGCCTCATACTTGTTGCGGGAATCCCTACGCTTGTCGGGGTCGCCGAGCCAACGCTGGTGGGATCGCTGTACGTGCTCTTTGCGCTCATTGCTGGAGCGATATTCTTTGGCTCGGTCGCCATCATAATATCGACAAGGCTCAAG
>CAZNOV010000009.1:0-19759 GCA_964574725.1 uncultured Nitrososphaera sp.
ACACGGAATCTCTCCCACTCACAAAGACGGCCTTCATCTTTTTCTCAATGTTCTCATACCTGATATAAAGACTAGGCAGTACTAAGAAGCTTTATATTATAAAAAACAGATACGCATTCCTACCTCCCAATGCTACTCCCCTCCGAGATTGAAGCAAAATCACTAATCCCTGCTGTCAGGGCGATCTTGGCGAAAAAGCTGATCAAAGAATACTCTCTGAAAGAAGAAGACGTTGCCAAGGTCCTAGGAATAACCCAGGCGGCTGTGAGCAACTATGTCAGAGGCACAAGAGGGGACCTCGAACTTATCTTAAAGCTAGGGTCGGTGCGCGAGGTGATGCGCATGGTGGACGACATAGCCAAGGACCTATCCACAAACAAAGCGTACACCCCGGGTACGCTTGCCAAGTTCGTGGGGCTGTGCAACTACATGCGGTACACGCTCATTATCTGTGATGTTCATCATAGCATCGAGTCAAACATTGACGAACAAATCTGCGAACAGTGCCGACCCACACTAGTCAGAGAACACTAGGAAGATAAAACCTATTAATATTCCAGTTAGGAATTTACTGAACATGACAGGGGCGGGCAAGCAGAGACTAAACGGCGAAATAATCACAGGCATCGCACTCGCGTTTCTAGCAAGCATGTTCATCTGGGCCGGCTCTATGAATCCTGTCTGGGCCATAATTCTTCCTGCAGATTATCTGATTCTGGCCATCGGGATAGGCTTCATTGTCATAGGCTCTATAACGGTCAGCAGGTCAAATCGTGCGAGCTCGCATCCCGAGCATACCAGCCACTATTGACGAGCTGGTACAATGTTTAAAACGTGGACGTTGTGAAGCAATCTAGTGCCACACGGCGCCGAAGACAGCCTTGCTGCCTATGCAGATACTGAAAACACGTTCTTTGAGCTGGCAAGCGAACAGAGGCTGGCTATTATTTTCCGCCTGAATGAAAAGAAGGCCAAGATATCGCAGCTGGCCAAGGATCTTGACATAACAATGCAAGAGACGCACCGAAACGTAAACAGGCTGCAGCACGCGGGGCTCATCGAGAAGAACCCTGAAGGGATTTTTTCGCTAACTACTTTTGGGAATACCATCATCAAGCAGATACCTACCTTCAACTACCTTTCAAAACACAAGGAGTATTTTTCCGAGCACATACTGGGAGAGCTCCCCATCAAGTTCATCATGAGGCTGGGAGCGCTCGACAAATGTGAGTATGTCAAGGGCATCGTCGCGATTCTGGAGCGGTGGAAGGACATTTATCGGGAAGCAAGCGAGTACATCTACGAAATCCTCCCCCAGGTGCCCATCGACCTGATAGAGCCGGCGGTCAAGAGGGTCAGGGAGGGGATCAAGTACAGCTACGTGCTTCCAAGAAACGTCATAGTACCGAAGGGCCGCAAAGAGTTGCTGAAAAAGCTGGGCCACAGCGAACTGCTTAACAAAGGCGCGATCGAACGAAGGATGGTCGACAGTGTTCAGGTTGCGGTCATACTGAATGAATTGCACGCTGCCGTGCTCTTCCCAAATCTGAAGAGCGAGACAGACATGAACATGATATTCTACAGCTCCGACCCTGTCTTCCACGAATGGTGCATCGACTACTTTCGCTACAGGTGGTATGGCTCTGACATTTTCGACGAGAGTAACCTGAAGGAAATCTAGCTGGGCTCAGCTAGCGCATCCAATCCAGAGGGATGTCCTGGTACAGGCCACTTGGCAGAACGCGCCTTATGGAAATGGGAAGCGCCTTGTGCTCTATCTCGGTTACAGCCAGAACTATAGAAGTTGTTGCCTTCTCTGGAACTTTGATAAGTGGAGGAGCGCCAAGGGACAGCTGGAGCGATCTGGAGCCGGTTATTCTGGCCCGCTCGAACCTTGTCAGCCACGGCGGTCCTATGAGCACCTTGTTACCCTGCGGAGCCACCTCACGCAGTTCGTACTCGAATTCCGGGTAGACAACTACTTCGTCGGGAGGGCGAGAAGATTTCTTTATTGTTTCCTGGACTTGAAGCTGGGTTTTTCCTGCCTTCTTGATCTTGGAGACCAACTTTTTGGAGGTCTTTTCAGGCGGCGATTTTTTTTGCGGAGAATGTTTTTTTAGTGAGCGCTTAACAGCCAAGAACAATTCAGAGCCAATATATATCCAATTAAATGTTTGCCCTAATCATCAAAATTATAAGCTAGGGGCAATGATGGACTGCATATTTCCATTACCTTCCTCCATATTTAAGCATGCTGCGACGCTGCAAATTGTATCACGAGCCAGAGGTCAACGCTCTGGCAATTCTGCTCGGCCGGTTGGGAAAACTTTTCAATAGATAGGACGTACTTCCACGCTAATGGAGCCGGCAGGATCCGTGTCCAGGTTCAGTCTGGAGATCGACGTATCGAACAGGGGGTCGGCCACCTGCGAGCTTGTCCGCCATCTGGCGCCTCTTACTTCAGGTGCAATTCTGAAAAGCCTTCCACTGCAGGACAGGGTCCATCGCTACGCTGACAAGTTCGCCTACATCGAGACGGGTCTTGTCATCGGTGCCGAAAAACAGAGATCCCAGTTCAAGCGGGGCGAAATAGGATACTTGACGTCAAACGGCTCGATATGTTTCATTTTCCAAACTGGTGCAGTCCAGCCAATGAACCCCTTGGGGGTCGTTACGTCCAACCTGGAACTCATCGAATCCAGCCGGCCCGGCGATGTGTTGATGTTAAGAAAGCCTACTGCCTGACGAGCTGGTAAACCCTATGGCCGCTGTAGCCTCCGATTGCCTTGACCATGCCTTTCGCCTCAAGGGATTTGATGAACACGTTGGCGACCGAAATTTTTACTCCGACATTCCTGGCAAGGGCTTGGGAAGTAATGGACTTCATTCCCTGAATTGCCTTCATACCTGCCGGCTCTTCAACGATAACTGCCAGCTTTTGTTTCTGCTGCGGCTTTGGCGCCTTCTTTTTTTCTTCGGCAGGCTTGACCTCAGCTCCGCCGGGCCCCACCTGCGCGGTCTTGTCGGAAGCGCCCACCGGCTTTTTCTTGTTGCCTCCCATCTCCCATCTACTGGATTGCAGCCCATTAATATTTTTTCAGACAAAACTTTAAGCGTGAAAGACACGGAGGAGCACCTGACTTGGAGTTTGCTCTGTTAGTCGAGACATTTCAGCGGATGGGTCAGACATCGAGCAGGATCGCCCTTACCGATTACTTGGTCAATCTTTTCAAGAACACTCCGCCGGATGTCATTGACAAAGTAACCTATTTGATCCAGGGCAAGCTCTACCCAGATTACGAGGGCATAGAGATAGGCCTGGCAGAAAAAATGGTGCTGCGAGCGATTGCCAGTTCATCAGGGAAGGATACGTCTTACCTGGAGAAGGTGTATCAAAAGACCGGCGATCTCGGTGACGCCGCGCGCGATGTCATGAGATCAAAGAGCCAGTCTACGCTTTTTTCTGAACCAATGACGGTCGAGCGCGTTTACTCGACATTTGACAGAATTGCGAGATCAACAGGATCAGGGTCGCAGGTGATGAAACTCCGCATGATTAGCAGCCTGCTCAATGACGCGACTGCAGAGGAGAGCAAATACATTGTCAAATTCATCATGGGGCAGTTGCGACTGGGGATTGCCGACTATACCGTACTTGACGCGCTTGCAATCGCCTTTACCGGCGATAAGGAAAACAGAAAGGTGCTTGAAAATGCCTACAACATTTCAGGCGATCTTGGCACGACGGCCAGACTGCTTGCCACGAAGGGGCTCAAAGCGATTACATCTGTAAAGATCACGCTGTACAAACCATTAAGACCAATGCTTGCGGAACGAGTCTCCACCGCCGAGGAAGCGCTCGAGCGAATGGGAGGAAAGGCTGGAGTCGAGTACAAGCTCGACGGCGAACGAGTCCAGGTTCACCGGGGAAAGGACAGAATCGAGCTCTTCTCAAGGAGGCTCGAAAAGATAACTGATCACTACCCCGATATCGTAGCGGCCATGAAGTCCATCAAATCAGAACTAATAGTGGAAGGCGAAGTCGTCGCCATAAATCCGCAAACCAAAGAATACCTGCCGTTTCAGGAATTGATGCACAGGAGGCGAAAATATGGCGTGGAGGAAGCAATGGAACAATATCCCGTAGTCCTGAACTTTTTTGATGTGCTATACTCAGACGGCGTGAGCAGGATTTCCATGCCCTACGTCGAGCGGAGGCAGTTGCTCGGCAAGATACTCGGTAGGGTCAAGGAAAAGGAAAGGATTCGGCTCATTGAGCAGAAAGTGGTAAAGCGGCCTGAGGAAATCGACGACTTCATGGCTGAAGCCATACAAAGCGGCTGCGAGGGCGTAATGATAAAGCATCTGTCAAGCACGTACAAGGCAGGGGCAAGAGAGTACGCGTGGGTAAAGCTCAAACGCGAGTACAGAACAGACCTTGCGGACACACTAGATCTCGTAATCGTAGGCGCGCTGCACGGCCGTGGAAGGCGAACCGGCAAGTACGGTGCCCTCCTGTTGGCAGCGTACGACCCAAGAAACGACACTTTCCAGAGCACTACCAAAGTGGGAACGGGATTCACAGATGAGCACCTTGCAAAGTTCTATGACGACCTTGAAAAACATGTGATAGCTCAGCGCCATCCACGAGTAGACACGGGGATGGAGATGGACGTGTGGTTTGAGCCCGAAGTGGTGATTGAAGTCATTGCTTCCGAAATAACAGTAAGTCCATCACACAAGGCCGGCAGGGATTCGGTGAAGGAAGGGCACGGGCTCGCACTGCGTTTTCCAAAGTTTACCGGCAAGATACGGGATGACAAGAGACCCGAGGACGCTACAACCGCTCAAGAGCTGACTGAAATGTACTACAGGCAGCTGAAAAGAGCCGGCGCCAGAGCCAAGAAGGTCGATGCGCAGGAATAGGTTCTGACATCATCATTGATTGGTATCCGCAATCCGGAGTTGCCCTCTTGATTTTTTCGATAGTTAACTGTCGTAATGAGCTAACCCATACAGAACAATATATCGAAAAAAGCAATCTATAAAGTCGGAAATGAAGGGGGTTGGTTTCTCATGGCCGTAATGACAGGAATAGGATCTGACACCACAGCTACAGTCATAGTCATGCTTCAGCTAATTGTAATCCCAATCGTTGTAGGCGCAGTCACTTCTCTGTTCTTTTGGAGGCGGCGAATGGGGAGTGTTACTGTGAAGAGAATCCTAACCAATGATGTAGCCAACAACAAAATCAATTGGAAACTTCTAGTGACCGCGTCGGAAAAGCCTGTACAGGGTTGCACGGTTCGCATTGGCAAGTCGACTCTACTCTGGGAGGGCACCAAGAAGAAGGAGCTAGATATTGGACCAGGCGGGGCAGGCCAAGTGGTGATACCCGACGGGATGAGCCCTGGAATGAGAGTTACCGTAAAATCTGGACCCTTCAAGATCTTCCAAAGCAGCTTCAGGAACGTGACTGAAGTCTGCGTTAATTGCTAGTGCATCTACCCTCACACACTTCAATTTTCTCTCTTGCGAGCCTGCCAAATCGGCAAATCTCTGATAAAGATTAAGAAGCATTCAGGACCAACGATTCTGTTGATGAAGATCTCAGAGCTCTGCAAAATGATCGAGGATTCTGTGCGTTCGGGCAGGTATCCGCTTGATTCAGAAACGCAAAGACAAATGGCTGGCTCGGTTCAGGTCATAAACAGATCAGAGTCGGATGATCTGGGTGCCAGCAGTGTAATAGTGGAGACACGAGTGCAGGCACTTTACGTCGTCAATAGTTACGTGCCAAACATCCAGCACCTGCCCGGCATCATCGAGCTAGATGTTATCGACTCCTTCAGGATGATCTGCAGGAGGATAGAAAGGGTTGATTCCGGCATCAAACTAGGTAAGTAATCGAGGACCCCGCATTAATCATGGGTCAGATCTGTTTCATGGCTCGAATATATTCCCGGAGCATCCGAGCCTCGTCCCTGAATGCCTTGATTGTATGCAAATGGCCATCGGGGCACACAACTGAAACAATGACGATGTTGACTTCAGTGTCAGAGGCAAATATCTCTGGTTGGACTTTCTCTACTCGGCAGTTCTTGGACATCAGCTCCTTGAGCTTGGTGATAGAATCATCCATATTTCATCATGAAGTCTCGGATGAATTGACTCAAAACTTTATTTGTTTGCTTCCGAAGACTGTTGACGATGCTTTCTACGGGCGACAAGCTTATCGTTGTGCAGTACGCAATCAACAAGTACAACTCTGAGGCCCTTCTGAAGGAAAAACTGAAAGACATGCTGTCCCCGAAAGAACTGGAGCGCACGGTCGACATGCTTATCGGCACGCAAAGGGTTCGCCGACTCGGCGCGGATATGCTGCAGAACAACACGAGCCACACCGAGCTCCCGGAAATGCCAGACCACCTGAGAGCGATCGTCGATGCGCTCTGAACTTAATCTGACACCCGCAGATCAGCTGACAGCGTATCTTGTGGGCCCAAATAGTCTAGGGCAGGCAGGCTAAAAGCAAACGTAGCGCCGCTCTTCCCGTCGCCGTTATTCCCGCACCAGATGCTCCCTCCATGCGCCTCTACTATGCTCCTTGAAATGAACAGCCCGAGACCGGTTCCCCGGTGCGATTTTGTTGCAAACTTTGAAAACAGTCTGGGCATTATGTCCAAGTCGATGCCGCTTCCTGTATCGGTTACACTTACTATTGACCTACCATCGTCCTTTTCTGTGGTCACCGTTATGCTCCCCTTTTTCGTGAACTTTAATGCATTGTCGAGCAGGTTTGAGATCACCTGGGCGATCCTGACCCCATCCGCTCTGATCATGATGTCTTTGGGTTCATAGATCAACTTGATTTCTTGTTCTGCCATCCGGTACATTGCATCTTCGATCGTTGTCTGAACGATGTTCTTGATGTTAATGTCTTGTTTGTCAAGCCTAAGTGAATCGCTCTCTATCCTCGTTACGTCCAGAATGTCGTTTGTCAATCGCTGGAGCCTCAGCGAATTGCGATAAACGGCTCTTATCATCTCCGCTCTTTCCTTCGGATCTGTTCGCAGCAACTCTGCATAACCAAGAATCGCTTGTGTCGGCGTCCGGAGCTCATGGGCAGCGACATTGATGAATTCCTTCTGCATCCGGTCATGCACTTCTAGCTGCTGGTTGGCTATGGACAGCGAATCGTAGGATCGCTTGAGCTCTTCGGTCTTGGCGCGAAGCTCCCCTGTCCTTTCGTCTACCACCTTCTCGATCTTCCTGCTCCACATGACCACCAAGACCCCTATCCCTATCGCAACGCCGGCGATGATCATGACGATAGCAGTGCTGAAGTCTCTTTGATCATTTACCAGCAATCCAATGTCGCCGGCAAACTGGTGCGGAGTCACCACGTACAACGTTGCAAACTGCTCCCCGTCAAATACTATTGGTGAATAGGCGATCGATGAAGTGGTACCTCCCGATGAGAAGTCTGCTTGACCAGATCCTCCAGAGAGGGAGTCCTTCAGGTACCCAGTGAAAGAATCCTTTATCTCCGCGGGTAGCAGCGATTGGAATTCATCGTCGAACACATTCTTGCCTATGAGAGTATGGTTCATGGAGTAAAGTATTGTACCCTCCCTGTCCAGCATGCCGACCGAGCTGTGGGATTCCGGCAACAGCTCGCTATTCAAGACCGTTCCCAGGGTGTCGACTCTGATCCCTGCAGACATGATGCCCAAGAATTCGCCTGTCCTCTTGCTAACAATGGGCTGGGCGACGTAAATCCTGGTCACGTCGTCGTTTGAGTCTATCACGCTGCTATAGTAGGTCTTTAGGCTATCCCTGGTCTCGGTAAAGTATGGCCTGTAGCTAAGGTCGGTTCCCTTTATCGTTCTATAGGTCGTTTGATTTATGTTGCTGATCCACACGATACTGCCGTCGCCGTCGAGCCACATGTAAAAGTCGGTAAGGTCGGATGTTGAATCTTGGGCGGCGTTAATGGCGATCCTCGCTCTTTCGATTTCATTGTCTTGGACTGTCGGGAGGTTCACAGCTACCTCCAGACTGGATGTTACGGATCCAATCTTGTTGGCAAGCGACCTTCCGAGATCATGTGCGTGTATGGCTGCCGTCCTTCTCAGATCATCTTTGGCAAGTTCAACAATTTGACTGGAAATAAAATCAGAGTACTGAATAAGAGCCAGAGATAGTATCAAGGCTACCGCCCCTATCACAAACAAGAGAGAGACGCCGCCTTCTGAGAGTGCCACCGACTTGCCCAAATGCGCCGCCTAGATTGAAACAGTGGGTTAGATAAATCCCATGGGAGAGAATCTACTATAAGAATCCTCGTGAGGACCGGTTAGTTTGGAGGTTCCCTTTTTGTTGGAATAGACGCGATGCATTCTGACAATATCCGTGCCGCGACGCTGGCCGTCATCCCGTTGATGTCAAAATCTGGGCAGAGCTCAACGATGTCCATACCAACCACGTTCCCGCTGGCCAGTACTTTATTCAAAAGGAAGATCAGTTCTGTGGTCGATAGCCCGGCCGGAGAAGGAACAGATACGCCGGGAGCAAATGCCGGGTCAATGCAATCAAGATCGACGGAAATGTAAATCTTTGTCTTTCCTGTTCTTGCTAATATCATGTCGGATACTTTGCGGATACCAAGCTCTGCGATGTCGAGAGGGCTTAGGATCTGAAGCCCCTCCCTATGCGCATTGACTAGTTCCTCGGGCTCCGCCGCTCTCGTGCCTACAAGCATGCTCGAGTTGAAGTCAAGAGACTGGGCGGAATCGGTGAGTACCGAGCCGTAATACTTTCGGCTGCTGGAAACAAAATCGGGATGGGCGTCAAAATAGAGGAGTGAAACTCTGGAACCGATGGATGCTGAAGATGCCCTCAGCGCTTCTGTTGTGAGCGAGTGATCGCCACCTATGAGGAATGGGAATTTCTTGTGTGACACCAGGTCAAGTACGATCTTGTGAAGATCTAGAGTAGTGTTGATGTTGCCGGCGTCAAAGACCTTCTTGCCCTCGAACGTTCCGCGGATTGGGCATGTGGGTATCAATTTTCCCCCGCGTTCAAAGAATTCTGATTCATTGGAGGCTATCCTTAGTACGTCGGGCGCTCTGCTCGTCCCTTTTCGCTTGGCATGCGATTTGGATTCATCTAGCACGCCGAGAACAACAATGTCCGCGCTTTCCACATTGTCCGAGTTCGATCGGTGGAGCCGCACCATAACGCTAATGTAGCAAATCTAGCCTGCTTTTAACCCTCGCACGGTAGAAAGACCAATAAGATTTTATTCAAAGTAATATTCCCTAAGTCTCGCATATGTCCAGCATGAAGTACATACAGCTTGAGCCGCTAGGTGATATCGCTATAATCAAGATAAACAGGCCGGAGGCTCTCAACGCCATGAACAGCGACGTTGTTTCTGACCTTTCACGGACGATCGATATTATCTCAGCTGACGACAATATCAGGGTCGTAATCATAACGGGCGCGGGGGAACGCTCGTTCTGCGCAGGCGCCGACATATCATATATGGTCAACATCGATCCCATGACAGCAGAAAGATACGCCACAAGTGCGCAGGCAGTAATAAACAAGATCGAGAGGCTGGAAAAACCGGTAATTGGTGCGGTGAATGGATTCGCGCTCGGAGGAGGCTGCGAGCTCGCGATGGCATGCGACATCCGGATCGCTTCCAGCAACGCAAAGCTGGGTCAGCCTGAAGTTACAATCGGAATCCCACCCGGATGGGGCGGGACACAGCGCCTGATGCGCTTGGTCGGGCCAGCGAGGGCCAAGGAAATGATATTTACGGGCAAAATGATCACCGCTGAGGAAGCTCACCAGATAGGCCTTGTCAACAGGATTGTTAGCCTTAGTGCTGACGACTCGCTACCACCCGAAGCTCCAAAAGGCGACGCGCAGAAAGAGAAAGAAAGGGCAGCCGAGGTGGCCAGGATACTCAACAAGAAGCTCATGGAGGTATGCATCGCTCTCGCAAAAGAGATAGCAAAGAACAGCTTTACTGCGGTCAAGGTAAGCAAGATGCTCGTCAACCGTGGAATGGATTCTGATCTCGAAACTGGCCTCAGGCTGGAGATTTACGGCTGGGCGCTATGCTTTGCGCATGAAGATAGGCAGAAAATGATGTCGGCGTTTCTTAGCAAGGGCAAGAAGTAAAGTCACACAAGCCGCGCGCCGCCGCTCGGTCTACAGACAACTGCCTTGGCGGTTATGCCGGAGCTTCCAAAGCCGTCTGCCATCGCGGCAGCTATTTCCTTTGACTTTCTTGTCCCCTTCAGGAACGCTATCGCCGAAGGGCCGGCGCCGCTGATCGTAACGGCGAGCGCGCCTGCGTCCAACGCGTTCTGCTTCACATTGTCATAGCCGGGGATCAGCCTTTTTCTTGGTGGCTCTATGATGACGTCGTCAATCCCCTGAGCAATCATCTCCACATCGCCTCGGGAAAACCCGGCCACAATGGTGCTTGCCGCAGAAACATTATGAACGACGTCACCAAGCGGCACATCTTTTGGAAGAACGCTTCTTGCTACTTCAGTCTTTTTCGGGGGGACCGGCATCGAAACGGGAATGGCCACGGCCAGCACAAGATCCCTTGGAGGCTTGATACCGATGAATCGCCTCCTGCTCCCGGCTACGCTTGAAATTACAAACCCTCCGATGAGTGAGGCGGAAACGTTGTCGTAGTGCTTTGTGCCTGCGCTGGCCACTTCGCCTTCCGCGGCATATTCAACCAGCGAGTCCCTGTCAATCTTCAAATTGAAAAGCGACTTGAATGCCAGTGCGGCGGCCGCAGCGGACGCGGCGCTGCTTCCCACGCCATACCCAGCTGGAACACCTTTTCTGACCTCGATCTCGATTGCCGCCTCGATGCCGAAATCCTTGCACATTTTCGTTACGACAAGCCCGGCCGAATTGGAATGCGCATCGGCCGGAATTCCTGGCTGGTCTCCCGTCATTCTGACAGTGATCCCCGCTGCCCCTAAACGCTTTGCAGCCGTTACCTTGACCCGGTCTTCGAACGCGTCCAGCGCAAGGCCGAAGACGTCATAGCCGGGGCCCAGATTGGCTGTCGAACAAGGTGCAGTCGCAATCCGCGATTTGGCCACGGAAGCCGTCTATCCATCCTCCCCCAGATTAAGAATTCGGGCAAGCGCGGCGGTGAGGTTGACCATGCCATTCATGGTGAGGCTGGAAACCGCGATGATGCTCTGGCCAAAGCCAGTCCTTGCCAGGCTTCGCGCTAGATCCTTGCTTAGAAGAGAATACTCGATCTCCTTCTCGCCGTCTAGGGCCTGCTCCAGGGCAGAGCCAGAGCCGGCCCACGCTACTATATCCTTGAGCCTTTCGATTACTAGGTCCCGCTTTGTGAGCACGTTTATCTGCGCAGTCTTTAGGCGGAGCTTGACTGCCGACGAGAGGAGCGACACGGACACAAAATTGATCGGCGACGACACAAGCATGCCGTCAAAAGCAAAAACCGTGACCTTGACGTCGGCCTGAAGATTAGAGACAATATATGGGCCACTTGACCTGAATGCAAACAGTTCGATCTGCCCCGGAGTGTCGACTATCAGGTAATCCGGGTTGAGCTCGTCCACTTCTTTCTGGATCTCGTCAAGCTTTGTAGCTATCATGTCGCTTGCCATCACTAGCGAGCCATTGGGCCCGAGACCATGACTTTCCATGAGCGTGTCGAAGTCGATATAATTCCGGACATCAACGTCGGGTCCGTACGGCAAATTGGCCGCGCCTGGATCCAAGTTGAGACCAATAGGGTACACGTTGTTGTCCTTGTACCACTGAAGCAGCCTTGACGTAAGAAGCGATTTGCCTGCTCCGGCAGTGCCAGTGACAAAGATCGCTTTCAACTTCTAACATCAGGATGGTCTTTGAACGCGTATATCTGTTTTACACATCGGTTCTTATATCACTCTGTTTATGTGCTGCACGAGTTGAATTGGCGTCTTGTTGCGATCCCTGCGACCCTGGTGCCTTTTATCATCCTCTGGTCGACCACGAGTGTTTCGCCGCAGGACGTTTTCGCGGTAGGCCTGCTGCCGTTCATCGCGTCGGCGGCTGCGGGCATCACAAGGCTCATGCTTCAGGCCGTCCGTTTCAAGTACTTCATCAAGCGGTTCATAGGCTATGACGTAAGCTCTGCCGGCAAGACACTGTCGGCCAGACTCGGGGGGGAATTCGTTACACAGACCACGCCATCGTACGTTGGAGGCGAATTCGTGAGAATCGCGTGGCTGTCAAGGAACGGTGTGGCGCCGGGCAAGGCGGCGTGGGTAACAACCATGGAAATTATCTGCGACGTTTTTGTGGGCTCGATCCTTGCATTCATCGCGGCCGGACTTGCCATCTATAAGGGAGGTAACGTGGTAGGCATTGCGGTGATCCTTGTCACCATCCCGACCTTCGGAGTCTGGCTATCACTTGTGCTTTTTTCGGCAAAGCGCAACCTGCGCCTTCCGGCTTTTTCACAGAGGCTGGCAGAACGGTTCATCGCAAAGGAGAAGGCCGAAAAGTACATCAACACGGCAAACTTGGCAATAGCGGATCTCTGCAAGATGAGCAGGGAGAATTTCAACACCACCAAAGCCATCAAGACCTTTGCAGTCGGAATGGCAATAACCCTCCTTGCCTTTGTCTTCCAGGGGCTGTCGTTCCTGGTTCTCGCGAATGCGGTCGAGTCGAATATCGGATTTCTTGACGCTCTTATGGCTATTTCCGCGTCGACCGCCGTAGCCAGTCTCCCAATAACGATCGGCGGATCGGGACTCGCAGAGCTTGGAATCTGGGCATACATCTCAAATCTGAGCGGAGTTCCTGACCTAAGCACGATCGCGCAGGACTCGCAGCTGAACGTAATAATCGCCTGGAGAATAGCTACGTACCACGTGCCTCTGGTCCTGATGTGGATTGCCCTGATGAGGTTAGCGGTGGGAAAGGTGCCGGCCACGCAATTACGCCCGCCGCCCGGATCAGACGGTCCCGCCACAAGCCGTGAGGATGGTGGCGTCGCGTGACTCAATGGTAATTGGTTCTAGTCGTCGCCCTCATCGTCGACAGGCGCGGATGAAGGTAGATCTGATTCCACGTCCATGAGCTGGAGCTCGCTGAGCTCGAACCTGTAGATTGCTTCCATATCGAGTTTGAATTTTGTCTTGAGAAGGTCCACCAACTTGGGGCTCAAAGCTCCCGCAAAACAGCTTACCTTGAATTCGTAAACAAAACCCTTCATAAAGTCTGACAGTTTCATCGACTTTGGAACATCCAGACCTTCAACAATCGTGCGACCATCCGGCATTGGCTCGTAGACCTGAATGTCAATCTTGAAATCGCCTTCGTAAATGTCAAGAATGTATCCTGTCCTTGTGATAATTTCGGGCTTGCCAAACTGGACAGACCTGATCTCTTCTTCGGCCCATTTCGGAAGACCGTGCTCTTCCTGAGATGAACCCGGAGATTCCTTGACGGTCTTTGCCCTTCCCATGCCTGCCTAGAGCGGTTTGCATTACGGGATTTAATCCTTTTCAGTTGCGTACTGTCGAAGTAAAAGAGCTGTCTAGAAAATATTACCACTAGGTTATTCAATTATGACATCTCTGTTTAACGGCGTTTTCCCTGGCTAGTTGCCATGACGAGCTTTAGCAGCAACTGGGTTTCGGACAATAGCCAGAACATGTCTGAGAGGTTAAAGCAAAGCATAGGCCCTCAGCAACCGCTAAAACCGAGGATCGAGTTTGCCAAGAACAAAATTCAAGCACAGAACCAAAAACTGGAAACGATTCTCGAAAAATTGAGAGGCAAAGAGAAGGCGCTATTCAACCAGGTAGTTGCCGCTCTGCAGAGGCACGATGCGCAGCAGGGCAAGATGCTTTCGAACGAAATAGCTCAGATCAGAAAGACGACAAAGATGATATCGCAACTCAAGATGGCACTTGAACAGATTCACCTGAGGCTTGAATCAACCATTGACCTTGGTGACGTCATGGTGGCAATCGGGCCGGCTATGGGTGCACTGACGAGAGTAAGGTCTGGGCTTGCTGGCGTAATGCCTGAGGTAGACAGGGAACTCGGTGAAATAAACAGCGTCTTTAGCGACATTATGATGAGTGCAGGAAGCATGGGCAACACATCATTTGCCTTGGACGCAAGTGGCGAAGAAGTGGACAAGATACTGGCAGAGGCAGGAGCGGTCGCAGAGCAGCGGATGACTGAGAACTTTCCGGACGTGCCGACAGGTTCTACGAACAGCAGTTATAGGACCTCCGCGGGCGAACCCACTCAGTAGCCGCCCAATCCCTTTCTCTTTTCTTTTTTTAGCTTATCTGACGGTTACGGATTTTGCCAGGTTCCGTGGGTAGTCGGGGTCAGCATTCTTTGCGAGCGCCAACTGGTACGCTAGCAGCTGGAGGGGGATCACCTCGACTATCGGGTAGAATGCTTCCTGCGTCAACTGCGGAATCTCGATCCAATAGTCATAGACGTCGTCCCTGCGGTCCGATATCCCAATCACCGTCGCCCCTCTGGCTTTTATCTCGTGGGCATTGGAAATGGTATCGCTGAAAGTGCCGTCATGCGGGTTGATCATTATGACAAACGTATTCTTCTCCATCAGGGCCAGCGGGCCGTGCTTTAGCTCGCCGGCTGCGATCCCCTCAGCGTGGACGTACGATAGCTCTTTGAGCTTGAGTGCGCCTTCGAGCGCGATAGGATAGTGCAGAGACCTGCCCAGCAGATAGATGTCGCTAGCTTCCTTCATCTGCTCGGCCACGATTGTAGTGCTGGCCAGGCTGGCTATGACGTTCTCTACGGCTATCGCGAACTCGGCTTCGGCAGTTTTCAGGCAGCCGTTGCAGAGCCTGTCCACGATTGCGTAGATGAGGGCAAGCTGGCCTGTAAAACTCTTGGTCGCTGCGACGCCTATCTCTGGGCCGCAGTTCGTCGACAAGAAGGCGTCGCTGTTCCTGGCCAAAGATGAAGTCGTCACGTTCACCATCGCAAGTATCCTTGCTCCCTGGCTTTTGGCTGCCTTGACCGAGTCCAAGACGTCGGCGGTTTCGCCGCTCTGGGAGATAGCCACAACGGCCGAATCAGCGTCTGCCGAAGAAAGAGTGTCCTTGGCTTCGCTGGACATCACGGTTTCTGCCCTAATCTTGCCAAACTTTGCCAGCAGGTGCTTGAAAATTAGCGCCGAGTGATGGCTCGTCCCGCTGCCGGTGATGTAGACGTTCTTTGCACCGGCAAGGATATCGCAGAATTTTTGCATTGCTGCTTCATCCTGCCTGCCGGCATGGACCACCGTAAGCCTCTGGTCGTTGATTTCTTTCAGCGTATAGTGGGCGTACTTGCCCTTGTCAATGTCGCCCAGCTCCCAGGCGACTTGCGTTATCGGGTGGGCGACAGGAGACTTCTCAAAGTCGAAAATTTCTAGCTGGGACTTGTCGATAATGCAGATGTCGCCGTTATCAAGGAATATCGCCTTGTCCGTGTACTGCAAAAAGCCGAGCACGTCGCTAGAAATGAAATAGCCGTCATTTGCCACGCCAATTATCAGGGGCTCTTCGTACCTGGCTCCCGCGATCGTGCCATCGGCAAAAACCGCAACGAAGGCATAGTTGCCGCTCAGTCTCTTGCAGGTCTCAATCATTGCCTCCCTGAATCCCTTGTCGAGGTTCATTTCGATGAGATGAGCAATGACTTCACTGTCTGTCTCGCTTGAGAAAACATGACCGGCGCCTATGAGCTCTTGCTCGAGCTCTCTGTAATTTTCAATGATACCATTATGGACAACAACGATGTCGTTCGTGCAAGCGGAATGCGGATGAGCGTTGCTATCGGTGACGCCTCCATGCGTGGCCCATCGGGTGTGCCCCACCCCTATCTTACCCATCATCTCGCTCAGGTTTAGATTCTTGTTTACCTCGACTACCTTGCCAATCCCCTTCCTGATCAAAATACTGCCGTTGTCGATGGTTGCTACGCCAACGCTGTCGTACCCCCTGTATTCCATCTTTTTTAGGCTTTCAACCAGAATCGGGGCAGCAAGATTCCTACCTTTGTAGCCTATGATTGAGCACATTGCGCAAGCGATAAGCGGAGGAACAAGCTTAAAATAATTATTAAAGAATCGGAAGCACCATTACATGATATTTTATAGTAGTCATCCAGCGCGATCACAACTGCGTACTATACCAGTACAGAATCTTATATAGTGGTATGAACAATGATTGTTGTTGGAAAAGAGACTCGTATCAGAGAATGAGGGTGCGTCCTCGGTCAAGAAGATAATAGTATTCACGGAAGTTGAGCGAATGCGGATATTGTCAAACCCCGTGGCGTGGAGAATCATGGGGCTCCTCTCAAAGGGAGCGATGTACCCTGCGCAGGTTTCAAAGCAACTCAAGATCCATGAGCAGAGCGCCTACTATTACATCCGCAGGCTGGTAAGCATAGGGGCCGTAGAAGAAGCGGGGAGGAACTTTGTTAGGGGAGGTACGGCAAGACTGTACAGAGCGACAAGCCCATCGTTCGGGATAGAGATGGACTGGGGTGAAACCAGCCTGGGAAGCCTAAAGACCGACGAGAGGCACCATCTGAACGCCAGAAAATTCTTTGGGGAATTCATGGCCGGCGACAGCGTTTTCAATGGCCTAATAGTGGTGGGGTCGCCCGACCCGCACGGCCCGTACAAGTCTTCGGCTAGGGACGGTCATTACGCCGTCCACCTGGCGTTATTCCTCGGCAACATAACGAGCTCGCCGCCAACGGAATTCGTAGTAAAGCTCGATGCAGACGCCAAAGCAGAAAAAGTGCTTACCGGCAACAACCTCATTTCGATAGGTGGACCAGGAACCAACATTGTCACGGCAGAGTTCAACAGGTATCTTCCGATTCGATTCGACGAAAAAAACTTTTGGTCGGGCCTTGTTGAAGAGAAGTCGGGCAAGCGCTACGGACTAGACAACCACGGCCTCATTGCGAAAATAAAGAACCCCTATGACAGCAATGCCAGCGTCATTGTGGTGGCGGGGGTGAGATCCGCCGGCACAAAGTCGGCGGTGATAGCCCTGACCAACTATGGCGAGCAGGTCCTCGCCAATTACAACGGGCAGGAAGAATGGGCGCTGGTGGTCCAGGGATTCGACATGGATTCAGACGGCAAGTTGGATCACGTAGACATTGTGAGCCTATGACGCAGGTGGCTGCGATTCGCCGGGCGGTCCAGCTGCCGGAACCTCGATGTGCAGCAGAATCTGCGGCTCTTCTTCAGTCCTGACAAGATAGCCGGGTATGTTCACCTTCCTGTTCCCTATGGAAACGTGGCCATGGCTGACAATCTGCCTTGCCTGGTAGGGGGATTTTGTGCTCACCCTTTTCATCACCATCGTCTGGAGCCTCCGCTCCAGCAGGTCCTCGACCTTCAGGTTCAAAATGTCATCAAGTGTCGCACCTTCTTTGGCAAGGCCCAGTCTGCTCAAAAAGTTAAGAAGCCGCTTTTCCTTTTCGCTTCTTACCTCGGCTGACAGCGCCAGAAGGGCCCGGGCCTGGTTCCTTATCCTGGCGACCTCTGTCTGAGCCCTCCAGAGCTCTCGCTTTGTTCGCAGGCCGTACGATCCCATCACATAGAGCTCGGCATTGAGCTGGTCGGTAGTCCAGATCATCCTCGGCCTGCGGTAGAGCTTTCTTGGTTTACGCGGATCTCCCATCTAGCACCACCATCTACTTTTTCGCCGGCTCCTTTGCCGGTGCTGCGGGCTTCGCTCCGCCTGCGGGAGCCGCCGCGCCTCCGGCCGCTGGAGCAGCTGCAGGTTTGGCTGCTGCCTCCTTGCCGCCAGGCGCGGGCGCCGCCGCTCCCGGAGCGGCCGCCGGCGCAGCTCCCGGAGCTCCCGGAATCGCGCCAGGAATGAGCTTGACTTTCTTGACGCCCACCGCGCCTCCCTTCCTGCCGGTGGTTCTGGTGCGCTGGCCCCGGACACGGAGGCCAAACATGTGCCTGTACCCTCGCCAGCTCATCACCTGCTTTTCCCGCTCGACATCATTCGTGGCAGCAAAATCGAGGTCCGAAGTAATCATGTGGCTGTGCGAACCTGTATCAGTGTTCTTCCTCCTGTTAAGATACCACGCTGGCATCCCTGCCGCCTTTGGATCTGAAATAGCGCGCTCGATGTCTTTCACTTCGCTATCAGTCAAGAATCCAACTCTCATGTTTGGATTGATGTTGAGCGATTGAGTCACAACCTGAGCAAAATTGTAACCGACACCCTTGATTTCGCTGATGGCGACTATCAGTTTCTTGCCGCCTTCAATGTCTTTGCCAGAGATTCTTAAGATGTGTTTGTACTCGGCTGCGGACAAGTCAGTTATCTCGACACCATACTCGGCAATAAAAACTATGCTGGGTCAGGATGTATTCACAATTCTTGGACGTTGGGCTGATTATGAAAAACATTGCGCGTATGCATGTGCACTACTTTTATAGTTCGATTGCGTCTGATCTCCCGAGCATGAGCGATACTAGTAGTATTGATTTGCAAAAAATCAAGGCACAGCTGCGTCAAGGCTGGGACAGCGTGGCAGAAGGCTGGAAAAGATGGTGGAGGCCTATTGAAGAAAGTGCACAGGTTGTGTCGGACAGGTTGGTTGAGCTAGCGCAAATTAAGCAGGGTCAAAAAGTGTTGGACATTGGCACAGGAATTGGCGAGCCTGCCGTGACCGTTGCCAGAAAGGTAGGTCCGAACGGTAGGGTAGTAGGAATTGATATTTCGCCCCAAATGCTTGCCATCGCAAAAGAAAGAGCGAGAGATAACGGGCTGGATGAAATAATAGAGTTCAGAGAAGCCGACGCCGAGTCATTCTCTCTGCCCTCCTCGAACTTTGATGCCATAGTTTCTAGGTGGGGATTGATGTTCCTTCCAAATCTACCCCATGCGCTTGCATCCATGCGCGAGGCACTTGTTCCAGGTGGCAGAATTGCGGCTGCAGTTTGGTCAGTTCCTCAGAAGGTGCCTTTTCTCAGCCTAGCGATAGGCACAGCGATGAGGGAGGTTGCCGCATCACCGCCCCCACCAGGGACCCCGGGTCCGTTTACCCTCGCAGATACCAACATGCTACAGGAAAAATTCAGGCAAGCAGGATTTCGTGATGTGACTATCCATGTCGAGAATATGAACTTCAAAGCGGGCTCTGCTGAACAGTTCGCAGCCTTCCATCAGGCAATCAATGCTCCAATCAAGATCATGATAGCTAGTCAAACCCCCGAGAGGCAGAGTGAAATTTGGACTGCAATAACAGAGGCAGCAAGGAAACATGCAGACCAAACAGGCGCTGTAACGCTTCAAAATGAAGTAATCTACATCGCGGCGCAGGCATAGTTCACTTAAGGGAGAAAGAGGAAGACTTGGAGTGACTTTTTCTGCCGTGTTCAGCAAGTGCGGAGTCCCACCTAAACGATTCGGCAAAATTGATGAAGATCAAGATCTCGCATTAGCACCTGATGCAAATGCAGCGGTCAAGCTTTAAATTTCCGAGAACGCCGCCTGACCTTATTTCACAATGAGTTCAAAGATGGAGGAAAGTGTCCGGCGTTCGTACAGCTCAAAGCCCAAGTACGACGAAATATCGCCTGGCGTTCCAGAGGATTACAAAGAGGTGAAGACGCTTGGCGACCTGCTAAAGATAAACTACAAGCCGGCAACGGTAGAGGAGC
>CAZNOV010000010.1:0-19236 GCA_964574725.1 uncultured Nitrososphaera sp.
ATTCAAACAAGGGTTATTAAGCCATCACGCCGATATTTTCGACATTGCCGAAGAGCAGCGGCTTTGAAAAGCTGTGCGACAGCATTTTCGCCCTAGACAAGAGTATCAGATTTGCCGGAGTAATTGACAGGATGGGCAACCTCGTGGCGGGAGGCATGAGGAAAGGAATCCGGCCGCTCGAGCCAAGGGAAGAGAGGCGGAAGCTCTATCTCGAATATGCTCTCAGAAACGCGATGCGCCAGGACTTTGACCCCAAGTTCGGCCGAGTGATCTACACACTCTCTGAGCGCGAAAAGGTCAAGCTCGCATCCTTTCCTGTCGGTGAAAGCCTGGTGCTTGTTTCAATCGACAAGAAAGCCGAGCACAACAAGATAATTGGCAGGATAGTACGCCTAGTCTCGGCTTACTGACAATTATATATTTGCGGCGCGTGGCTAACGGCTGCATGCCTGCCAAGAAGAGGCGACACCATCATCTCGGGCACGCGCACGGTGCGGATGGGGACGACGTTGTAACTCGCAAAGTGACAGGGAAAGAGCTGAGCGAGGCTGAAGAGCTAAGCGCAAGGCTGACCACGCTGGTCGAGATACTGCATGAAAAGGGGATCATAAACAGGAACGAGTACAACAGAACTGTGGCTATGCGGCTGCATGAAATTTCCAAGGCAGGGGCAATCGAACAGCTGGACGAAGAGCTGTGATGGTGTCGTTCCAGTCAGGCCGGGTTTTTGCGCTATCGATCGTTGCAGGATTGATTGCAGGGGCAATCTTGGCAGGTTTGAATACGATCATCGTACAGCCTTACACCGGCCTTGTGACCGATATTATCCTTGACGAAATAATAGCGGATGGATTGTACGACGAGGAAGAGTTCGACTCGCGGCTCCAGTCCGTATATCGGGTTCAGACAGTCGGCTCTTTGGGAATGGGACTGGCTGCAGGCGCGCTGATCGGCGGGGTCAGGACCTTCGTCAAGGGAAATTCGGGGGGGTTCAAGAACGCGATTGTGATCGCGGGTCTAGCTTGGTTCGTACTATACATTGTGCCAACGATAAAGTACCCTGCAAGCGCCGCAGCGCTATTCTACGAAGAGGCGGCCAGCGTCTACTATCCCCTCTTTTTCGGATACCTGGCGGTATCTGGACTTGCTGCCCTGGCTGCCGTAGCTACTTTGATGAAATCAACCAGAAAAGGGCGGCTATTCGGTGCGGCAGCTCTCTACTTTGCAGCGGTTGCAGCAGCGTTTCTTGCCTTCCCTGACTATCAGCTCGATTCGTCTTACCCAGGGTCGGTTCTAAATGCGTGGAGGGCATCCATTTCAGTAGTCATGACGATGTTCTGGCTTTGCACCGGCCTTATTTGTTGGATGATGTGGAGATATGCAGGCGGCAAGGGCGAAAAGAACGAGCAGCGCGTAAAGTTGTGATCTACTTCCAAGCACCAGTGAATACTCTCGCATCGCTGAAACGTGAATGATGCGCATTGGATCCCACAGGTGTGTCTCCAATAATATAAATAAAGACAGGATTACAAACGGGATGTGATGCCGGGGTCGCCTAGCCCGGTAGGGCGCAAGCCTGGAATTGTCTGAAGACCTGCTAGCTTGTGACCCGTAAGGGTCTCGAGGGTTCAAATCCCTCTCCCGGCGCCTTAACAAATAATATCCCGGATATTGTCTAGTACGTCACCGTGGCGACCGTTCCAGAGTCCAAGAAAACCAACCTCAAGACTGTCGGCTTTCTAATAATTACGGTCATGTTCTTCACTGCGACCTTGATGGGCTCATTCTTTGTCATGATAGTACTCATCAATGAGTTTGATGTGGATCCGGAGCTGGCTCCGAACCTCTTCATGGTAGGGCTGGTGCCACCTTCGATCTTGACAATTCTGCTATACTTCAAAGGGTTCGGCAGATTCATGTAGTCATCCCAGCAGAATAATCCTGATGACATTCACCCCGATGGACTTAATCCTTCCGCAGTTCAGCGCGAATTCTTTCCATTATCAGCTTCGCGCCCTCCTCACCAAATATTGTGACCAGAGCGTTTTCGACTTCGTCCAGAGCATATGATTTCTTTTGAAACAAGTGTATGCCCCGAAGATCAAGCTCGTACATCAACTTGTCCTGAAATGATTTTTCAAGAAAAGTAAACACTCTAGACAGGGCTCGCCGCAGCCTATGTGACGCTATGGGAGAGCTGAATTCATTGTTCCTGGGCATCTTGCGAGGTGATTACGCTGTGCGGCGTTACATCATTTGAGAATACGTCAGAATCCTTTTCTATTAGTGCCTTCGAGTGATGACGCTACGCCACACACAAAACTAAAAATTGAGGATCTTCGCCAGAATTCTTTGCTTTTGTCTGCTCACGGGTTATCCGATAACTGCAAGGGTGGGCACCATGTTGACTGCGGAGACTGCATGTGCCGCTGCCACATACCGGGAACTATGGAAAACCTTGCAAAGAACATTGCCCGACTTGATCGCAAGAGACCCGGGATAGGCGAAACCCTCTAGCATTTCCCTCTACAGTTCATTGGCGTCTTCATTTTCGAGCCTGTCGAGGTCAACCTCCGAAGAAGGCAGCTGGATATTCGAGGCCTGCTCGCCCTTTGAACGCCAGGCCTTAGGGTAGGTCCCTGGCTTCATTATCAACCGCTTCATTACAAAGGCGATTCCGCGGGCGTTCTGCTCTATCTCTTCTCTTTTCATCGCTGCCTGACCCAGTCCGACTATTTCACCCTTCAGGGTGTAGACACCCACGAGCTCGCCCAGCCTGAGGTCCTTTGGCACCGCTATTACGCCGGGCACGGCCAGTGGTGCTCCGTGGCAGAGCGCATCTACAGCAGTGTCGCGGACAGTAGCAGCCCTTATGCCTTCTAGGCAATGCTCGATCGGCCTTATTAGACGCCGGATTTTTTCGTCGTCATTGGCTTCCTTGTAGCGCTCGTATGCGTCTGCCAGATCGTGCAGCCTTGCAAGGCCGTCTCCCTGCTCCGACAGGTTGCTCACCCTGGTCCTTCGCAGCTCTACCATGGTTGCCCCGGGAGACAGAACTTCTCCAATGTCGTAGATCACCTTTCGGATGTACGTGCCTGCTTGGCAGAGTATACGCATCAGGACGAGCCTATCGTAGTCGTCGATACATTCAAACTCGTACACGGTGCGCATTCGAGTGACCCGCTTGACCGATGATCGCTGCGGAGGCCTCTGGTAGATCTCGCCGGTGAACTCTTGCACGACCTGCGCAAGCCGATCCTTTGAGACGTGAGAATGAAGCCGGCCCAGGGCATAGTACTCTTTGGGCCCAAGCAGAAGAACCGAAAGTGCCTTTGTCCCTTCTCCCAGCCCGATGGGAAGAAGGCCGGTAGCTCCGGGATCAAGAGTTCCGCTGTGTCCTGCCTTGTCTAACTGGAGCATCCGCTTGACCCAGGCGACCACTTCGTGGCTTGTCGGCCCGCCCGGCTTGTCGACAAGGATCAGGCCGTACTGGAGCAGGGATTCAATAGGCCGCCTGTCGGGGTAGTGCCCGTAGTGCTCATCCGTAATGTCGTCGTCTACTCTGACTAGGTTGTCCAGCTGCGGCAGGATCATGGCGCCTGCTATTCACCTAGCTGGCGCCTGACTATTAATCTAGATACTTCGATGAGCGAATCGAGGACCAGCTTGTCCGTGTTGAGCACGTAATCAAAGACGGTCAGGTCCTGACCAAAGTGAAAGCCGTATAGCTTGTGGTAGATCCTGCTGTTCTCCTCGTCCCTGGTCCTTACAATCTTCCTTGCTTCCAGTACACTGATCTTGTCCCGGCCGGCCATCCTCTTTGCCCTGTTCTCCTGAGAGCCCCTCAGCCAGAGCTTGATCACGGAATTGTCGCTTACGAGCCACGGCAGCGTGTAGCTCGTGATGACGACTCCTCCCTTTTTCATCTTTTCTGCAAGCATCTTGTCCACCTTCCTGTCAAAGGAAGGATCCGAGCTGCGTTCCTGCATGAACCTCTTTGCCTCCTCCGTATCCCACCAGTCCTCTCTGCCGGCTGAGTAACCCTTCTCTGTGGCCAGTGCCTTCAGTGCATCACCTCCGTTGTGCGTCGCTAGCTTGAACTCCTGTGCAAGCCTTGCTGCAATTGTAGTCTTGCCAACGGCAGGCCAGCCCGAGATAACGATGCTGATTTTCTTGGCCGCAGCCAACTCTAGGTCATGCTCGGCATGCCGGTCTTGGTCACCTTGGATATTATACCGCTGAATCCAAAAGACGTTATCAAGAACCACCCCCACAGGTAGACCTCACCGGGGATCCTGCACGGGCCCGCGGGACCGGAGCTTGGGTCCGTCTGGTTTCTGGGCTGGATATCTTTCTGAACGCTGTCATCTGCGCACATTATCCATGGGATGTACACCGGAGAAAGCGAGACGGTGCCTCCGAATATGGTGGGAAAGATGAATATCCAGATCATGAACGACGGGATCATGTAGATGAACATCGGGCGCATCTGCTGTTGCTGCATTTCAAGTGCCATCTTGTTTACGTACGCCTGTCTCTTTTTCAGTTCGTCAATCCTAGCTTTGTCCTGTTTCTTTATTGCGTCGGTGTACTGCTTGCGCCACTCGGTAGTTTCCTTCATGACCCTGTTCATCTTCTCGATATCTGTCGTCTTTTTCCTGAGTATCGCAAATGCAAAATTCATCGCGACAGCAATGATCAGGGCTACGATCGTGGCGCTCAACAGATCGGGAAAAATTGGATTCTGAGTATACTGCGGCGCAAATGGCCATTGCATGATAAGGTCATCGATGAATGTCATTCCTTTTCATCCCCTCCTAGAAGCTTCTTTGCTATATTTGCTGCCGCTTCGTCTTCCCTTCCGTCATTGTTCATAATTATTGTGAACGGGGCGCCTGTCAGAATCGAACAGGACGCAACCATGACCCTAGAGATGTCGAGCTCCTCCCGAATGGTATCTGCTGCGATAATATCGCGCTGGCGCGTCTGATCGCTTCGGCGACGCGCTGCTATCTCATTTGGGTCAGCCGCCACCATGACGAGGTTTGTAGGCTTCATGATATTCAGGAGTCTCATTGGCAGCCCCGGGTAGTACCCTTCGCTTGTGTTTATGAAAAGGTGTGTATCAACAAGGACAATGTCGTCTTTCATTTCGGCAATGTGCTTGGCAGCCATGTCCTGCAGCCTCCTCTGGTCCTTTAGCGGCATTCTGCGCATTTCATCTCGGCTTTTGAGCCCCATCTTCTTTCTCGCCTGTTCGAACATTATAGTCCCGAAAACGACGACTTTTGTCTTGCGCTTCCTGCTGAGCATCTTGGCAGCGCGCTCGATGACTGTGGTCTTGCCGACGCCCGGTATGCCTACGATTACCGCGCGCTTACTGCTTTCTGCCAATTAGGGCCGCCAAATTGGGCATGTAGTCATCTACCTTCTCCTTGACCAGCGTTTGGTAATAGCTTACCATGATGTTGACCATCAGCAAGAGTCCCGTACCTGTCCCAAAGACGTTCAGCACGTCTGAAACGCCGGCAAGAAGTCCGATGATAAGGCCGCTCAGGAGTGTTAGCGATGGGATGTATCTGTTGAGTAGCGTTTCCACTGATCCTTCAGATCGCCTAAAGCCAGGCACTTGCACGTCCGCGTCGAGGAGGTTGCGCGCTGCTGTCCTTGCAGAAAGACCACCAAGCTCCACCCAGAGCCGAGAGAACACGGTAACTATGCCTGTCATGAAGATAACGTAAACCACGGCCCGAACCGGATCTGCGGCCGCAACATCAAGGCTTCTTGGGGCAGTAATGTAATACAGGACGCTCCCCGGAAGCGGAGTGGGCTGTTGCCCCTGAGTATCGGGATCAAACTGCACGAGCCAGTTGAAGGCGGGATTCTGGTTGTTTGGATTGTAGTTTGCCCAGAGCATCTGGCCCATAAATACGGCATTGGCTATTAGCGCTGAAGCCAGGATCACAGGGATAACGGAAGTGTATAACAGCTTGATGGGGTAGACCGCGGTGAACCCTCTGTACTTTGTCGAAACGATTGGAATGTCGACGTGTATACCTTCAATATACACGAGGATCAGAATGATCGTTATGGTCAGCCCTAGGACGAACAGGCTTGGGAGTTGGCCAATTCTGAAAATGGCTTTTTCGCCGATGCCATTTGACACTGCGTCGATGGTGAATGGAAGAATTCCTACCGGCCCGTCATCTGCAGGGACCGGACTGAACACACTCCAAAGCACGGTCTGGGCGATTCCGGCCATGATGAAGAGGCTGAGCCCCGAGCCAACGCCCCACCCCTTCTGCACCATTTCGTCCATCAGCATGACGATGATGCTCGCCCCTATGAGCTGACCGACTACAACGTAGATCGCATAAGGCGCCTCCTGCGCAGTCAGCGGCCCGTACACGCTTGAGCCATAAAGTGCGCCCTCTGCCACGATCACAATAATCGTCACTATCTTTGTCGCGGAGGTAAACAGCGACCTGTCGTCTGTATTCTTAAAGTCCAGCTTGATTAGATCCGACCCTTTGAGCAGCTGCATCAGCAGGCCAGCCGTGACTATTGGTCCGATTCCAAGCTCCATCAACGTTCCTTGCTGGGCTGCGAAAATTACCCTGGCAAATGCAAGAAAGTCAAATCGCGGGTCGTCTGTCACGCCGTAAAGCGGAATCTGGCCCATGACAAGGTACGCCAAAAGCGCGATGCCCGTCCAGACGAACTTCTCCGTCAGAGAAATCTTTCGCTTTGGCTTGGGAACCTGCGGGACATAGACAGAAACGGACTTTATGATCCGCCTTAGCCCGTGTTCACTCTGCGTTTCGCTGCTCATCGGTCAAAACCTCGCCACCTGCAGCCTCGATTTTCGCCTTGGCACTCTCTGATACCTTTGCTACCTTGATCGCGTAGGCGCTGCCTATCTTGCCTCCGCCTAGGAGCTTGTCGTATCCCAGCGAGGTCAGGTCCAGCACGACCTTGCCCTTCTCGTCGGCCTTGCCGTGCCTTGCAAACACCGCGTCAAGGTCGCGTATGTTCAGCCACCTATGCACAAGGTTCCGGTTAAAAGAGTTGAATGGATCGTGACCAAAGTGGTCTGGTTCCTCGATTACTGTTCTGATGAAAAAGTGCTTGTGCTTCCCGGCGCCGCCGATGCCGCCCCTGCTGCCGGCCTGCCTGTGCTGCCCAATCTGACCCCACCCGCAATACCGACTGCCGCGCTGTCGCCTGCTTTTTCTAAATCTAGTAGCCATTGACTATCTCACCCGCATGCCGATGGAACTTGTAATTTTTCGTTTTCTTTCACCTTAATTAAGTCTTGCTGCACGCTAGAGCATTTTCTTGACAATTTCTGCAAGCTCGGCGTCGTCTCCAAGTACGCCGCGCTGGGTGTACTGAGTTTTGGTCCTTCTCCTGAATCCACCCTTTGGTGGTCCGAGGGCAAACCAGGGCTTGATACCTTCGATCTTTGACATGGAGATCCTGTTCTCCGCGATTGCAGACGCCAGGTCTTCGACGCTCTTGTACTCTTTGGGAAGATCCGCTTTCGTAAGCGGCTTGTATCCTGTCTTGCGGCCGCGCTTTTCAAGAAGTTCTTTTACAATGCCAGCATCGGCCTTTGTCCATGCCACCACCTCCTTTACCTTTCTAAGCATGCCAAGGTACTCGGGACTTTCCGGAACTATGGTGGCCCTGAACCGCCTGTCCAGATTAAGACCGTCGAGCGTCATGCGCGCCCATTCGGGTATGTTTACTGTCCCCTTGATTCTCACTACAAGGTAAGCCATCTTTATCAACCCACGCTGTACGTGCTCCTCAAAGCACTAAATATCGCCTTGGTGGTGGAAGACATTGTGTTTGTGGAGCCAAAAGTCTTTGTCCATGCATCTTTCAGCCCCGCCAACTTTAGCAGGCTCTTGATATTCTCCCCCGCCACTATTCCGAGGCCTCTAGGACCCGGTATGATGTCTAGCGTCACGCTGCCGCCTCTTCCCCTGACCTTGAAGGGAACAGAATGGAGCTGATTGCACTTGCACTCCCAGCTCCCGCAGCCAAGCTTGACCGGTATTACGTTCAGGTAGGCGGCATTGGTAGCCTTGTCAATTGAAACCCTCATCTGCGAGGCTTTTCCCTTTCCGATACCAAACCAGCCTGCCTCGTTGCCCACCGCAACCAGAGCATTAAAGCGAGTCATTTCGCCCGCGTCGGTCTGCTTTTGCACGATGCCGACGTGGACCACCTGGCTCTTGATATCCGGGAGGAGGTGCCTGACAATTTCGGATTCCTGTATTCGCATGCCGTTTTCGTAAATCTGATCCATCGAGTTAATCTTGCCAGCAAGCACCATGCTTCCTAGGGTAGTACGCGGCTTCCATTCTACCTGCTGTTGGGGAGATGACGAAAACATGCGGCTCATTTCTTCTTGCCCTTGCCTCCCTTGTCCGACTTTTTGCTCTTCTTTTCACCCTTTGTTTGCTTCTTTGCCGGCTTCTCTTTCTTTTCCCTTGGAGCAGCCCTTTTCTTTTCCGGTTTGGCCTTTTCTTCTTCGGTGGGTGCCTCTTCCTTCTCCGCCTTTCTTGCCGCGGCAGGCTTCCCTGCAGAAATCTTGTTCTTTATTTCTTCAAAGTGGGCAGGGTAGTCTTCTGGATGCAGACCATTTTTCAACAAGTTGGAGAACCGCGAATTGTACTCTTCCTGGTTAGCCTTCAGCGTCCTGGCATAGTCCGCGATGTGCTTTCCAGCTACCCGCTCCTCCGGAGGAAGCGAGTCCTCAGAGACTGGGATCTTTATCCCTAGGTCGACAATGCCTTTGAGGCAAGCGGCTACCCTTGAAGTGAAATGATCTTTTCCGACGTACAAGACTGCGTTTTCGACCCCCTTTTCCAGTGCCTGCTTTCCCAAAAGCATGCCTGTGAGATAGCAGGCAGGCAGATTGTTGAAAGCGCCCTTCCAGCCATGCTTTTGCAGCGCTCTGCTGTGGGCCGAGGCCACCACTATGTCACCTTTTGGCGTTGGTTTTAAGACCTGAGCAGCAACGTTCTGATCGGTGACCTTGACGGTGATAAAAGAGTGCCTGCCCAGGAGCAGTGTGGCCCTCTTGCGATAATTCGTTTTATCGAGTCTAATCCTTCTTAACGTCTGAACGTAGGTCAACAGCTGATCACTATTTAACGATTAGAGATGCAACGAATCTGAAGCACTTATAAACGTTAAACGAAACTCCTATGCCTTCTTCATTCTCTTTGCGATCGACGCGGCGTACGCGCCAGCTCCGACGCCGTTGTCAATGTTCACGACTGCAAGCCCAAGAGTGCAGCTTTGCAACATTGACGCAAGTGCAGCGACTCCATTTCCCCCGAATCCATAGCCCACGGATGTCGGAACGCCTACCACAGGAACGTCGACCATGGAAGCGACGACAGAGGCCAGCGCTCCTTCCATGCCAGCGACTACAACGATCGCTCCCGCGTCCTGTGCCAACATTTCTTTGATTTCCGGGAATATTCTGTGCATCCCGGCGATGCCTACATCGTAACCTACGATTGAATGGCAGCCCATCGCTTTCGCAACCAAGCGCGCCTCCTCGGCAACTCCGATATCGGAGGTCCCCGCTGCCATTATTCCAATCCTCGCTGCCGTCATTTTCCGCCGGAAGGACTTGTCGGAGGCTAGGATTGTGGTACTGTTTTTTCCCACCTCGATAGTCAGCCCTCTCTTCTTTAGCGCGCCTGCGATCCTTGACAGCTGATCTTTGGCTATCCTGCTGATCACTGCCTGACCGTTTCGCCGGACTGCCGCAAGTGCAATCATGATAATGTCGCGATACGCTTTGCCCTCGGCGAATACGATCTCGGGCATGCCCTTCCTGACCTCTCGCGCCACGTCGAGCTTGGCGACGTCACCGAGCTTCTCGACAGCGTGAATTGAGAGGTTTTTCTGGACTTCATCGTAGCTGAGGCTCCCGTTTGCAAACTCATCAAGAAGGTTTCGCAGATCCATCGACAGTGCGGTATTCACATGCAACGGGATAAAAGGGTTATTTATGCAGCTAGAGCGGGAGCGCTCCAATTGCCTCCCTTACGCTGCTGACTCCTCTGTCAAAGATTTCCTGCTCATGACCGTCCAGTTTTAGCTCTATGATCCTCTCGATGCCGTCGGCGCCAACGACCACGGGAACTCCAATGCAGGCATCAGACACACCGTATTCTCCCTCAAGAAATGCTGACACAGGCATCACCAACTTCTTGTCCTTAATTGATGATTCGAGCATAGTCGCTACAGCATTTCCTGGCGCGTAAACCGTCGCTCCCTTTAGCGCAATAACGTCGGCTGCAACTTTCCTGGTCTTGTCAAAGATCTCCGATGCCTTGTCTTTTGAAATAAAGTCATGGAGCGGGATGCCCCCTATCGAAGAGAACCTTATTAGAGGAAGCATATTTTCGCCGTGCTCGCTTATCACCATCGCCTGGATAGAATCTCGGGATATCCCAGTCGCCTCTTGGATGAAACTCTTGAACCGCGAAAGGTCGAGCATCCCCCCCATGCCCATGACTTTGTTCTTCCTAGCGCCGACAGTCTTGAGCGCAAGGTAGGTCATCGGGTCTAGAGGATTTGTAACAACTACAATGATCGCGTCCTTTGCATAATTCGCTATCTTTGATGCTACATCCTTGACAATTCCTGCGTTTATCTTGAGCAGATCCATTCTTGTCATGCCTGGCTTCCTGCCCACCCCTGCGACAAGCACGACATAGTCGGAGCCGCGCAAGTCCTCGTAGTTGTTTGAACCCCGCGCTATTGCATCCGCTCCTCTTTCAGACAGCTGGTGGTTGATGTCCATGGCCTCGCCCTGAGGTAGACCTTGGATGATGTCAAGCAGCAGTACATCTCTGTCAAGCTCCCTGAGACCGCAGTTCAGCGCGGCGGAAGCGCCGACCTTCCCAGATCCGATTATTGTAATTGTCATGATCGAAGTTGCAGCAATGTGTGGAGTACTTATATCTTTTAGAAAGTGGAAGTCAACATGCATCAGCTTTAAATTGAGCAGCCGCCGCTACCTTTTCCTGTAACAAGGAATTGTCCAGCAAGAAACGGGACGACAGTTATTTTGCAGCGGGCCGCCGCAGGAAAAAGAAGTACATGATGATAATTATCCCGATTGTTGCAGTCATTGCCGCGGCTGGCGCAGCAGCAGCTGTTCTAACACCCAGAGATGCATCATCCAACTTTGGGCCACTCGGATCAGCACACGAGCACGCAGTATTTGAAGTAATATTGAACGGAGATGCCATAGACTTTAGTCAGAGAAAATACCAGGTACAATCTCAGTTCATTCACGTTGAGAACAATGATGGTACAACATTACATCGCCACGCCACCAATGTCCCCTTTGGCGAATTCTTGAAGAGTGTAAAGATGAACATTCAGGATAACTGCTTTGTTACCGACGATGGCCGGCAGTTGTGCGAAGACGATACCAATCAACTCCGTTATTTCGTTAACGGCACAGAGAAGTCGTCCATAATGGACTATGTCTTAGAAGATAATGACAAGATTCTAGTAATCTATGGAAGTGAAAGTGAGGAGCAGCTCCAGGCGGCGTTCGAGAGGCTGAATGAAATCGACCTCCGAAAATAAAGTGATATAAAGCAACGTACGGTACAATTTTGGAAGATGGCAAAGGTTGTAGTTATTGATTCACAAGTCGCGGGAATAGCAGGCGACATGCTGCTTTCAGCACTTGTTGACGCCGGCGCCAGCGAACGCAAGGTCTCCAGAGCGATCTTTGCCTGCCAGGATTTCTTGAAAGGCAGCAGAATAAGTAAGGCCGAATTTGCAAAGGTAATTTCGCACGGCTTTTCCGCCACCCAACTGCACCTAGCCTACGAAGATAGCGCAGCAAAGCGCTCCGGAACAGAGATGCAGCGGGCACTTGCTCGCTGCTGCGACTCGATTGGGCTGGAGCAGCGCGCCAAAGCCTTCGCGATGGAATCCCTCAAAACGATAATCTCTGCTGAAGCCAGGGTACACGGCGAGGACTTTAACGATGTGCACCTCCACGAAACATCCAGCATCGACACCCTCGTGGACCTGATCGGATGCGCCGCTGCGCTGGAGGACCTGAAGCTCCTTGGCTCTAGGATATATTCCACGAAAGTAGCAGTCGGAGGCGGCCTGCTAAAGTTCTCTCATGGCACGGTCCCAAACCCTTCTGCGGCAATCCTTGAAATATTCAAGGGAAAGAATTTCATTCTTGTGGGCGGACTTGTCGATGCAGAATTGACCACTCCCACTGGAGCCGCAATGCTCGTCAACCTAGCGCAAGAGGGAAGTGTGAGCTATTATCCGAGCATCTCTCCAGAAAGGACCGGTTACGGAGCAGGTTCCAAAGAGTTTGAAGGGTTCGCCAACGTGGTCAGGCTTCTGATCGGCACTTCAGCCGTTACTACAGAAACGATGAAGGATACCGTTTGTGTCGTCGAGACTAACATCGACGACGCATCCGGCGAACTCATTGGGAACCTAGTCGAGCGGCTGTCTGACGTTGCAAAGGATGTCAGCGTCATATCTGGAACCACAAAGAAGAGCCGCCCGACGTACCTCATTAGGATTATATCGGATAAGGCTCAGCTAAACGATGTGCTCGAGGTGCTCTTTGCTGAATCCGGGACGCTCGGGGCCAGGGTGCAGGAAGTTGAAAGATTCGTACTGCCTAGGGCAGTAATTACAGTGCCCGTTAGCATTAATGGCATTTCCTTCGACGTGCATGTCAAGCTGGTAAGAGATTCTAGGAGCGGAAAAATAAAGAATGCGAAGCCTGAATTTGAAGACATCAGGATAATTGCGTCGCGAACGCGCTCTTCTGTCAAGCGAACCATGGAGCTGGTTAGCTCGCAGGTCATGCAGAAGGTGGGATAGGCGAGTTCCGGTGAAGGACGGATTTGAAAGGCTTGCTGACTGGTTCGCGTCGAACGGCGACAAGGCAGTGGTGGCGCTCTCCGGAGGGGTAGATAGTGCGCTAGTGGCGCTGGCAGCAAAGAGGGCGCTTGGAGATGGCGCGCTGGCGATTACGGCTGACTACAAGACTCTGTCCAAGGAAGAGCTCGAGACAGCAAGGCTGGTGGCAAGGGAGATAGGTATAGCGCACAGGGTAATCCATTATGATGAGCTCGAAAATCCCGATTTTGTGAAAAATGACAGCCTTCGGTGTTACCATTGCCGCACGGAGCTCGGGCAACATCTTGAAGAGGAAGCCAGGAAGACAGGCATTGCTCTCATTGTCGATGGAACAAACGCTGATGACCTTTCAGATTACAGGCCCGGGATAAGGGCCCTTAGAGAAAGTGGCGTGCGAAGCCCGATGGTTGAGCTCGGCATCGGCAAGTCTGAAATAAGAATGATCGCCAAAGAGCTCGGGCTTTCGATTTACGACAAGCCTTCGAATGCATGCCTTGCATCAAGAATACCGACGGGCAACGACGTGACCTATGAAAAATTGAATAGGATTGAAAGCTCCGAGTCGATTGTGAAAGCAGTGTTTGGAGTGCGTCAGGTCAGGGTGAGGACCACGGCGAAGTCGCAAGGATCGAAGTCGGCAAGGATGAATTGGCAAAGGTGTTTGACGAGCAGCGGCTCGCATTAGTAGACACCAAGCTGAAGCAGCTTGGGTTCAAGTTTGTGTCGATTGATGCTGGTGGCTACGAGTCTGGAAAGTTGGCAGCAGCCGGTGGCGGCAGTGACTGAAAACTCAATTCGTCCTATTTACATGGACAGCGCCGCGTCGACGCCCGTTGCTGACGAGGTGATAGAAGAAATGATGCCGTTTCTGAAACGGCATTACGGTAATCCGTCATCGATCCATGGCTTTGGGCGAGAGACCTCAAGGGCGATACAGCTGGCACGGAGCAGAGTCGCAACTCTGATAGGAGCATTACCACGCGAAATTACCTTTACGTCCGGTGGGACGGAGGCCGATAACCTTGCGCTGCAGGGTGTAGCGTTTCACAACAGAAATTCAGGAAAACCGACGAGCATCATAACAAGCAGCCTAGAGCATGATGCAGTTCTGGAGCCGTGCAAGGAGCTCGAACGGATGGGCTTCCGACTGACCTACCTCCCTGCGACTGGAGATGGCATCGTCAAGCCATCGGTTTTGAAGGATGCAATTTCGCCCGATGTCGCGCTTGTCAGCATCATGTACGCAAACAACGAGGTCGGGACCGTTCAGCCGATAAAGAAGCTGTGCGAGATCGCACACGAAGCTGGAGCACTTTTCCACACCGATGCAGTGCAGGCAGCTGGAAAAATTCCGATAAACGTCAGAGAACTCGGTGTTGACCTGATGTCAATGTCGTCGCACAAGATAAATGGACCAAAAGGAGTCGGGGCGCTGTTCATCAGGAGTGGCCTCGAACTCGCGCCCATTCTGCGCGGCGGCGGTCAGGAGACATCTCTGCGCTCAGGCACCGAAAATGTTCCTGGAATAGTTGGCTTTGGCAAGGCCTGTGAGCTCGCAGGTGGGAGAATGGATCAGTATCGACAAAGGGTGACGGAGCTTCGCGATTACCTCGTGAATAGAGTGCTTAAGGATATCCCCCACTCCAGGCTGAATGGCTCGCGCACTGACAGAATTCCAGGTAACGCTCATTTCACATTCTTTGGGGTGAACGGCGAAGACCTGATCATCAAGCTTGATGAAAACGGGATCGCAGCCTCCACAGGCTCCGCATGTTCTGTCAAGAGACAAAAGCCCTCCCACGTTTTGAAGGCGATGGGTTTTTCCCATGAAGAGATAACAGGCTCGCTGCGGCTGAGCCTCGGAATGCAAAACACTAAAGAAGAGATTGAAGAGGTGGTCTCCTCGCTTTCCCGGGTGGTTAGCGAGCTCCGACTCGTTTCACCGTTCAAAAGCAAGTACGCATGAAATGCTTTTATTGTGATTTGGTCCCATGACTAGCAAATGTCCAGCACATCTCTTGCTTCAGTTCCAAACGTTGGTGAAAGGGCTCCTGATTTCGAACTTCCTGACCCAGAAATGAAAATGCACAGGCTAAGCGACTATCTGGGTAAGAAGACAATCCTTGCATTCTTTCCCGCTGCGGAATCACCTGTATGCACTGCTGAAATGTGCGCCCTCCGCGACTCGCTTGACCAGCTAAGGGATCTAGGCGCCAACGTTATCGGCATTTCGGTAGACGGACCATTTGCAACCAAGTTTTTCGTCCAGAACCGCCACTTGAACTTCCCGGTTCTATCCGACTACAAGCGTGACGTAATCAAAAGGTATGGGATAGTAATGAAGAACCTTGGCTCACTCAAAGACTACGATGCCGCAAAGAGGTCGGTATTCATCTTGGACGGCAACGGCACCGTGGTATACAGGTGGGTTTCAGACAACCCATCAGTAGAGCCAAACTACGATGAAATAAAAGAGACCTTGAAGAAATCGATGAACTGAATTTTTTGTTTTCTTCAGTTCAGGTCACTTTTCAGCGTTTTCTGTCGAGGTCTGTGAGCTTGCAAAGAATGTAAATCTATTTAGATTATTGGCCGATTCTTATTCTATGAATGCCAGAACGTCGTTCCTCGCGACGCTGGCTCCCTGTTTTACCCTTATTTCCTTCAGGTGTCCATCCTTGTGTGCCTTGACGGCCACCTGCATCTTCATAGATTCAAGGATAACGATAACATCTCCCTTCTTGACATCCGTTCCAGCCTTTGCCGGGATGCCGACAACCCGGCCGGGTATCTGGCTGGTCAGGTTGCGGTCTCCGCCGCCGGCGCCTGCAAGGGTTGACGCCTTTTCAAGCACTTCTGTCAGCTTGCTGTGCTTTTTCAAGGTCAGTGCCTGTCCATCCACCATTACCTTCACCTCTGCACTTCCTGACTGCAAGATCTTTGCATGGTGAAAAGTGTTATCGAGCATGAATTCAAACTCGTTTGTTCCGGACTTGAGCAGTCGTAGTGTGTGCTGCTTGCCGCCGATCTTTACCTGAACGGAGCTGCCATCCCCAGTAGTGCGCAAGACTTCGCCGTCAAGGAGCTCCGCGATGTCGCCTACCTTGAATTCCATGTTAGAATGATGTTCCCCTCAACTTCCACTTTGACTTTGCCGCCGCGGTCTGAGGCTCGCCGGCCTTCTTCACGAACTCGGACTGCATCAGGACGGCTGCCACCGCGGCTGATGCTTTGCCGTTTGCGCGCTCTTTTGCGTCCTCCTTCATGTCGTCAAAAATCTTGAAGCGCTCAAGATAATCTGTAGAAAGCTCGCCGTTGATGAAATGCTGGTCGTCCATGATTGTCTTGTAAAGCGGGATTGTGGTGTTGATCCCTTCTATCGCGAATTCGTCAAGCGCGTTTTTCATCCTAGCTCTTGCTTCCTCAAAGTTCCTTCCCCAAGCAAGCAGTTTGGCAACAAGAGAGTCGTAGTAGCCGGAGACCGTACAGCCCGGATACAGGTAGGTGTCCACCCTGATCCCTGGGCCGTAAGGTATGTTGCAGCTGGGAACTGGCCCGACCGATGGAGCAAAGTCATAGAATGGATCCTCGGCATTTATCCTGCACTCTATCGCGCACCCGTTCATTTTCAGGTCCTCCTGCTTGAATGGGATCTGCTCTCCCTGTGCAACAGCTATCTGGAGCTTGACCAGATCAAGGCCGGTTACCAGCTCGGTCACAGGGTGCTCGACCTGAAGCCTGGAGTTTATTTCGATAAAGTAAAAGTTCCCCTCTGGATCTCGAAGGAACTCGGCCGTGCCTGCGTTCAAATAGTCCACCGCGGCGGCTGCTCTGACTGCGCTTTCGCCGACCCTTTCCCTTGTCTTTTCGTCCATCACCGGCGATGGAGACATCTCGATCAGCTTCTGGTGGCGCCTCTGAATAGAGCATTCGCGCTCGAATAGATGCCTCCCGTTGCCGTGGGAATCCCTTATCAACTGGAACTCGATGTGTCTGATTCGCTGCAGATATTTTTCAACATAGAGAGCTGCCTTGCCAAAAGCCGCGCGTGATTCCCCAGAAGCCATTTCGAACTCTTGCCTGAGCTGCTTTTCGTCATTGGCAAGCCTGATCCCTCTTCCCCCGCCCCCAAACGCAGACTTTAGGAGAACCGGGTAGCCCGCCGCGTGTGCTATGTCTGCGGCCTTCTCGACATCCTCTATGATGTCATCACTGCCTGGTACCGTTGGCACCCTAGCCTTCTTCATCACCTCTTTGCACTTCATCTTGTCACCTGTGAGCTCCATTGCCTTGGCCGTCGGACCGATGAATATTATGCCGTTCTTCTCGCACAGCTCTGGAAAGTTCTCGTTCTCAGATAGGAACCCGTAGCCGGGGTGTATCGCATCTGCACCTGCCGCCTTGGCCGTATCGACAATTTTGGCCATGTTGAGGTAGCTTTGCGAGGGCGATGGCGGGCCGATGTGGTACGCTTCGTCTGCCCTCTTTACATGTACTGCCCTGACGTCTTCGTCCGAGTAAATCGCGATAGATCTGATCCCGAGCTCCTTGCAAGCCCGGATCACGCGAAGGGCTATTTCACCCCGGTTTGCGATCAGAATGCTTGTTATCTTTGCCATATCTGGTTATCACAAGTTGATGTTTCCGTGTTTTTTCGGCGGTCTGGTTTCCCTCTTGTTCGACATCGCTGCCAGCGCGCGGATTATCATAGGCCTTGTTTCCGCGGGATCTATCACAAGGTCGATGACTCCCTTCTCCGCAGCGATGTACGGGTTAGCGAACTTGTCCCGGTAATCCTTGGCCAGCTTTTTCTTTGTCGCCGCGGCGTCAGGCGCGTTCTTCAGGTCCCGCCTGTGCAATATAGTAATCGCGGCTTCGGGACCGAGAACTGCTATCTCAGCGCTAGGCCACGCGTAATTTATGTCAGCACGAAGGTTCTTGCTGCCCATGGCGATATAGGCTCCGCCGTATGCCTTGCCGATTATGCAGGTAATCTTTGGCACTGTGGCTTCACAATAAGCGTACAGGAGCTTGCTGCCGTGCCTTATGATCCCGTTGTGCTCCTGATCCGTGCCTGGCAGGTAACCCGGAGTGTCAACTAGCGTTACCACAGGGATGTTGAACGCGTCACAGAAGCGGATAAAGCGAGCGGCCTTGTTTGAGGAGTTGATGTCAAGGGCTCCAGCCAGATAGGCCGGCTGGTTCGCCACAATGCCCACAGATCTTCCGCCCATCCTCGCAAAGCAGACGACGATATTTTCTGCATACAGCTCGTGCACTTCTACAAAGTCCCCATTGTCCACTATTGACTTGATAATGTCCTTCATGTCGTACTGCTGGTACGGATTCTCCGGAAGTATGTTTATCAGATTGGTGTCAATCCTGTTGGGATCATCTCCAGTGTCTATTATGGCAGGCTCTTCCGTGTTATTCTGCGGTATGAATGATAGCAGCTTTTTTAGCTTGTCAAAGCAATCGTACTCGTTCTTGGCTACAAAGTGTGCCACGCCGGACTTGCTGCCGTGCGCCATCGCGCCGCCGAGCTCTTCAAACGACACCTCTTGACTTAGCACTTCCTTGACGACCTCAGGGCCTGTGACGAACATCTGACCAATATTTTCCACCATTATCACAAAGTCGGTCATTGCCGGCGAATAGACTGCTCCACCGGCGCATGGTCCGATGCCTGCAGTTATCTGCGGGATCACCCCAGAGGCCATTGTATTCCTGAAGAACACATCCCCGTAGCCGTCGAGGCTGCTGACTCCCTCCTGAATGCGCGCACCTCCAGAGTCAATGATGCCTATTATTGGGCATCCGATCTTGAGCGCGTGCTCCATCGCCTTCCCTATCTTCTTGCCGGTCATCTCACCCAGAGATCCACCAAGGACAGTAAAGTCGTATGAAAATACAAAGACCTGCCTCCCTGCAATTGTGCCAAACCCCGTGACCGCGCCGTCGCCGTAGAATTTCGGTATGGAAGGGTCATCGCTTCTATGCATGACGTACTTGTCCAGCTCGACGAAAGTGCCCTCATCCAGCAAGAGCGCGATTCTCTCCCTTGACGTGAGCTTGCCTTTGGAGTGCTGGGCTTCAATTCTCTCATGGCCGCCACCGCTTTCGGCGGACTTTTTTATTGAAGCTAGGCGCTTTAGTTTTTCTTCATGCATAATGACGTGAATTATCCGAGTGAGTAGTAATATAAATTCATTATTTCCGTTATAGGCAGTTATGTAAGCCCTAAAAGCTAGAATAAGGACATCTGTGTATACTCCCGTTAAG
>CAZNOV010000011.1:0-18528 GCA_964574725.1 uncultured Nitrososphaera sp.
GGAATACGAAGGTGATGTACGCTCGCTTATGTATGCCGCGTACGACAACCCAATCGAAGGTTCAGTGGTCGAGGAGCAAATCATCATTCCAATGGGCATCAAGAAGCTGTACGAAAAGAACGTCAAGAATCTGAGCGGAGGCGAGCTGCAAAAGGTAGCCGTCACGGCCTCACTCCTCCGCCAGGCGGAGATCTATGCCCTTGACGAGCCATCCGCCTTCCTTGACGCGGAAGACAGAATCGCGGTGGCCAAGTTCCTCCAGCGCTTTGTCAGGGCCCAGGGAAGGTCCGCGATCGTTATCGACCATGACATGCAGCTGATCGACCTTGTGGCGGACACCCTCGTGATCTTTGAGGGAAAGCCGGGACTGGAAGGCTCTGCGACTGAGCCGATGCGCAAGGAAGAAGGAATGAATCGTTTCCTCAAGGCACTTTCGATTACATACAGGCGCGATGATACAACCGGCAGGCCGCGAGTCAACAAGGCAGGCGGCAGGCTTGACAGGGAGCAGAAAGACTCTGGGAACTATTACTATCTGAAGAACCAGTAAATGCCACACATGCTAAAGCAGGTTCTCCGCGGTATACTTGCCGATGACGAGGCAGAGCAGGTATATTCTGCTTTTGACCAGATAGGAGACATTGTCATTATCAAGATCCCAGGCGGCCTGACCCCCAAGAAGCACCTCATCGCAGAGGCGATCCTTGACAAAATCAAGACCGCAAAGTCAGTGTTTGCGCAGGTTTCTCCTGTAAGAGGAGACTTTAGAGTGCGCGGGCTGGAATTTCTTGCCGGAGTAAACCGGACAGTCACTGAGTACAGGGAACATTCCTGCAGGTTCAAAGTCGATATAGCCAGAACCTATTTTTCGCCGCGGCTGTCAACGGAAAGGCAGCGCATCGCCAGAATGGTTGGAGACGGGGAGATAATCGTCAACATGTTTGCAGGCGTGGGCACATTTTCGATTATAATAGCGCGGATCAACAGGACCTGCAGGGTCTACAGCATAGATTCAAACTCTGCCGCAGCAGAATTTTGTGAAATAAACGCGAAGCTGAACAAGGTTCAGGATAGGGTGGCATCATTGTGCGGTGACGCGAAAGAAGTGATCGCGAGCCGGCTCGCGGGGCAGGCCGATCGAGTGCTCATGCCCCTGCCAGAGAAAGCCAGGGAATTCGCAAATTCTGCAGTGCTCGCGCTCAAACCCCGAGGTGGGATCGTACACTACTTTGCACACATAAAGTCGGAAGGCAAGAAGGAGAGCAGGGAAGCAGGCCTTGCGGATGCGCATGAAGCATTTGCGTCATACAGCCACAAGGTTCTGGGCATCCGAGTAGTGAGAGAAGTGGGCCCGAGAGTATACCAAATAGTCGCGGATGTATCCGTTACCCGGTAGGCTTGTCATCTTCCGTTCGCGGTGCTGTCAGCATCGTGTAACCGATCCACCCGAGCACAGCCAGAAGAATGGCAACCGCAGCAAGCACGGTGAACTGGAGTATTATGATGCCGTACTGAGAACCTAGAAGAAAATAGGCATAGAGAATGAAAGCAACGATGGAAATAGCGAGAAGGGCGGCGCCGGATCCTCTGCTGCCCCTCCTTTTGAGATTCATAACGGATGGAATGGCGCTGCTTGCAACTTAATAATCTTTTTTCAGTCCAGCTCGAGTGCCATCAGGTAGGCGTCCTCGCCGTCCCTGTAGTACGAGCGCAGCCTCGACTTTGTTTCAAAACCCAGCTTCTCGTACATCTTGACTGCTCCTGTGTTGCTTACCCTGACTTCTAGGTAGATTTCATCACTCTTCCTGTGCATCGAGCCGTTGATCCCTTCCAGCATCAGTGCCTTGCCCAGCCCCTTGCCCCTGTGCTGTTCTAACACTGCGACGGAAACCACGTGCCCTTTCTTGACAAATCCAAGTTTGCGGAAGTTGGAAAAGCCGAACTCGATCTTGCACATGATGTAGCCGACTATCTTGTACTCGAGCTCGGCTACGAGAAATGCCTCGGGGAGCTCTCTGAGAATTGACTCAAAAAAGTAGTCTGAATAGTGCTCTGGAAGGGTGGCCATGTTTATGTCTATTACCGCAGGGAGGTCCTGCTCCTCGCACCTGCGGACGACATAGTCGCCAACTTTTCGCAAAGCAGTTTGCAAACAGGAAGCTAGAGATCAAATCAGATTATTTAACCTTACAGGTGACAGTCGACAGTACTTCTGCCGTACTGTTGTCCGCTTCCTCGTAGATAGAAGACCGGCTCACTACGATGAGAGCCAGGGCAGACTTTACATTCTGTTGAGCGAGAACCAATCTATTCAAGGGCTGTACGAGGAGAACGCTTTAATTTGTTTAGCATCAATGTATTTCAGTGGCCACTTTTCTGAACGGCGACTATTCGCGCGCAGTTCCAGTTGTGTCGTCGCTGTTTACTGTAAAGGACTTTCATCATAACGTCACAGACGATTATGTCCAGTTCCTGATAGAAGAATCAGAGATCAGAGACAAATTTCGATCCCTCCAGGGTCAGTTGGGGAAGATGGGCATGGTGGCCACCGCCAAGAGATCAGAGTTTGTCCACTTTCCAATGTCTACGGTCAAGTCCGTCAGGATGGCAATAGGCAATGGCGTCGTGATTACCGTGCACAGGATGACGCGCAGGGCAGCCAAGAAAAGTTATAGGCGCTTTATTCCTCTTGCACTTTTCCTGATCACACTTACCGTGGTTTTCGTAGATGGCCTGATGCGCGCTGACTCTGTGTTTGCCAAGATGGGCATCGAGGACCCTGTCATACTGGCTGTGGTCTATACGATGTCGCTGATGGGCATACTTGGAATTCACGAAATGGGTCACATGATCGCAGCTAAAGAGCATCATGTCAGGGTATCGTGGCCATACTTTATTCCAACCTACCCTGGGTTCTTTTACCCGACTCTGGGCGCGGTCATACGACTACGTAGTAACATGCCCAGTCGCAACGCGATGTTCGACGTCGGGATATCAGGTCCCATAGCGGGTCTCGCGGTGACTATTATAGTATCTATTTATGGCTCATCGATATCGGTATTGCTACCCGTAGACGAAGCAGAGAGGCTGCTCGGCGACTCGCAACTTATGGAACTCAATACGAGCCTTCTCATGTTGGCAACGATGCAGATGACGGGAACTCTGGTAGAAGATACGGTGCTTGTCATGTCTCCGGTTATGTTTGCTGCATGGCTGGGCTTTCTGCTGACGTTTCTTAATCTAATCCCTGCCGCGCAGCTCGACGGTGGTCATATGGCAAGGGCTGCGCTCGGCAGCCGGCGGCACCGGATTGTCACATTTGCCGGGGTCGGCACATTGTTTGCGCTCTTTCAACCTGTAATGGCGGTGCTCGTGCTAATCATAGCGTTAAAGGCGCCGGAGAGCTATCCCCTCGATGACGTGACCCCTCTTTCAAAACGCCGAAAGGCACTGTTCATGGTGGCGATAGGTTTGGCGGCTCTGTGCGCGCCCATTCCCTGGTACCTGTTCTAGATTTTTGCCCTCAGAAGCGTAATGTCTGCATCAGACATTACGATTGCCTTGTAATTCTTGCCATGCCTGTCCGGCAACCTTTCCATAATGTCTTTCATGCTCGCATAAATCGAAAATCCGAGCTTTCTGCTTGTGTAATAGTGTGGAAGCGTCGACACAATCCCCAGCTCGTACTTTTGCCCCAGCTCTTGGAGATACAGCAAGTGCTCGAGGCCGTCGACGTACGGGGTCTGGCCGAGCTGCTCGGCTTTCAGCCTCCCTTCGACGTACATTTGCAGCGCGCCCCCGCCAAGACCTTCACGGCATTCTGCAAGCAGGATTGCCGATCCTCCTTGTCTCACAATGTGCAACGCATTCCAGAGGGAATTGAGAGCCACCGACAAGGCGGAGTGGCTTCCAGATTCGCTGCTTGCGCTCAGGATTGCGCACTTTACGGGGTCGGCTTCAACAGCCGAGATTGCGCGGAGCTGCGATTTAGCCTTTGCAAAGGCTTCAGCTACCGAACCGGAGTGTATTCCTGCTATACCTGAACCACTTGCTACGAGCTCGATCGAATTCGCAGCGATTCCTTCCATTGAAGAAATCGCGATCTTTAGCGGCTCCCGCTCCTCTGCTGGTGTTGGGATATTATCTCGCCTTGTCATGAAGGCCTCCGACATCCGATCAGGAAGAAAGTTTCGCAGGACAGTTGTGGGAGCTCCTGCATAGCCGAAGAGCGGATCGTAGGCGACACTGGAAACAACCAGTGCACTCTGGAATTTTTTGATCCGTTCTTGGAGCGACTGGTAGTCCGCGCGGCTTATCGACACGGCTTCGCCACCTGCCTGCGCGGTCAGGTTGGTCCGCAGGCTCGCCGCCATTCTCGGAGGCACGTCAACGGTTACAGTGAACCCTTTTGCGCGCGCAGCTCCCGCAAGAATCGCCAATGTCCTGGCTGCTGCTTTGGAGGGCGACAATGAAACCAAAAGCATGTTGTCAGTAAGCGGCACACTGCCGAGGGTTGCCATGATTTCTTCTTCGGGAAGAGGCCGAAAACTGGAGGTGATATTGCTGGCCAGGTTTTCGAACTTGATGTCCAGCACAACGTCGGTCGTGCCATACCTGAGCCAAATCTCCGGCATCCACCGCTGTGGAACAATGACAAAAGATAAAAACGAATCTCTAGTACGATCCACCTGTTGCCGACTGACTTTGCCCTCGAGTTTGCCTCGTTCTTGCTAAAAACCAACGCGCTCCGATTCGGCGCGTTCACCCTGGCGAGCGGCAAGCCCAGCCCCTACTACATCGATCTCAGGATGCTTCCTAGCTTTCCAAAACACTTCCACCTGACAATCAATGCTCTGAAAAACAAGGTGGAGGAGAAAATTGGCACAAAATTTGATGCCATTGCCTCGGTGCCCACATCGGGTCTCGTGTTTGGGTCGGCGCTGGCGTATGAAATGGGCAAGCCCTTTGTGTACGTTCGGAAAGAGTCAAAGGACTATGGCACGAGCAAGCTGCTAGAGGGCCATCTGCCCTCGGGAGGCAGGGTAGTAGTAGTGGACGACGTGGCGACCACCGGTACCTCTGTGAGCCGTGCCGTCGAGATTCTGCGCGGTAACGGAGGCATCGTCGAGGATGTCGTCGCGATAGTGAACAGGATGGAAGGAGCAGAAGAGCGTCTGAAGAATTTGAATGTCCGGCTTTCGGCGGTCGCGTCCGTGAACGACCTTGCCAGCACTCTTCACAATGCCGGCCTTATAGACGACAACACTCTGGAGGCTGTCATGAGTCAGATGGCTTCGAGTGGCGAGTACGAGATTGATTAGAGGGCTAACCCTCGTAGATCATCAGGTTCTTCTCTTCTAGCACCACGTGCAGGTTGCCGACTGCGCGGTAAACTTCACTTTCCTTCTTTGCCCCGGTGCAGACAAGTTTGCCGCTCGCGAATAGCAGAATGACCGTCTTGGGATCCGGCATTCTATGGATGAGGCCGGGAAACTGCTCGGGCTCGTACATGCTCCTCGGGAGCACCCTGGCGGCGAGCTCCAGATGTATCTTGCCTCCAAGGCTTGCCGAGGCCACGATATTCTGGATCTCAATCTGGGGCTCGTTTTCAAGGGGTATGCCGCCCTTTTTGAGCTTCAAGACGACGTTTCTGACCGCCTGTATTGCCATTTTCTCGGACTTTGCGCCGGTGCAGACCATCTTGCCTGAGCTGAAAATGAGAGTAGCGGTTTTTGGCGACCTGAGCCTGAAAACCAAGCCCGGGAACTGGTCCGGGTGGTATTCGACATCAGGGAAAATCTGGGTAATGAGGTTAAGGTTAACCTTCTGGTTTACCGTGGCAGAAGCTACAACGTTTTCTATGCTCACGATAGGCTTGGTCTGGGGCATTTATATTCCGCTTTATAAAGGGACTTATATATACCTGCTTGACTGCGCCCAGAATCGTGCAATTTTGGCGGGCCGGCTATTCTCCCAGCACTTTTACCAGTACCCGTTTGGGTCGGCGACCGTCGAACTCGCCGTAGAATATCTTTTCCCACGGCCCGAAATCCAGCCTGCCGGCGGTGATTGCAACCACAACTTCCCTGCCCATGACCTGACGCTTTAGATGCGCGTCAGCATTGTCCTCACCTGTTCGGTTGTGTCGATACCTGTCAGGGGTGAAGGGAGCGAGCCCTTCTAGCCAGTCGGCAAAGTCCTGGTGAAGGCCGGTTTCGTCATCGTTGATAAATACGCTGGCGGTGATGTGCATGGCATTCACGAGGCACAGGCCTTCCCTGACGCCGCTCTCTGCCACAACTTTGGCGACATTAGGAGTGATGTTGATGAATGCCCGCCGGTTCGGAGTATTGAAAGTCAGGTACTCGGTCCTGGATTTCATGCTGGAGGCTGCGGCCCCGCAGGAGAGGATGGTTCCGAGCTGCCGGCGTCAGGTGGCGGGGTTTTGCTCTTCTTGCCCAATCTGTTCAAGAACAGGATTGCAAAAATGATCGCTATTATGATATAATTTACCGGCGGGCTAATGACTTTGGTAACCACACCTATGCCGGGTATGACGTAGACCACCATTCCGATGTAGTCATCCTGGGTGATTGGATAGTCTGTGCCTGGGATCGAAGAAGGATTGGCATCTCCCTTTGTGCGGATGATTCTGTCCCCTTCTTTCCCTTCAAGTATTTCGATTATGCGATGGACAATGACTCTGTCGCCGCCTTCAGGTCTGTTAAAGACAATAATGTCTCCTACCTTGAGGTCTCCAAATGATCCTCCATCGCGGACTATGAGAACGTCATTTTCTTTGAGCACCGGTTCCATGCTCCCGCTCGATACCACAAAGAAGGGATTAGCTCCAAAATAGGCCCAGAGGCTCGCCCAGACTATGGCAACGCCAGCTGCGACTATCACCACATCCTTCACAGCGACAGGCAGCTTGGTCTTCTTGTCCAGCAACGCGAAAAAATATCGATCCGATTCGTAAGATAAACGTTTAGTCCTTCTATCGTGTACCAAGCTGCTTCATGGGGGCACGCAGAAAAGAGTCAAGATAATTTTCATGGAGCGTCCGCGATGTCTCCCATTTCCAGTTGGGAAATTCGACACGAATCTTGCGATGATGTGCTTCGGTGATGGACTCCTGCTCATTCGCACCCACCATCGTCAAGCCGATTGAGATGTCCCGTAATACATCGACATTCCCGACCAATCCTTAGCTTTTTAATTGGCTTGATTGTAGGACTGGTGAATAATGGCAGATAACACATGTTCTGTGGTCCTGACAGAGCTCGGCATTGCCGCGTTTAATCAAGCCGGGAGCCTAGTGGCGTCTAAAAAGTTTGAGGATTCCATTCGGTCCTACAGGCTGCTAAAAACCGGCGCAACGCCAGACGAAATCAAGAACTTCCTAGAGAATCTCCGTGTGTTCGATCCCGTAACTGCGAACGACGCAAGCGTCGCGGCTGTGCTCAGGCAGGCGGGTCTCAACAGTCAGCTGATGCCTCAAGACCAGCAACAGTGGATTCAGGACAGCAAGCCGTCGTTCATCGTAAAGTCCGGCTTTGCTGACAATGAAGCCGAAGCCCTGCAGGCGCTGCGAGAATTTGCAGTCAGCCTGTCTTCATCAAGAGTAAAGGAGGCCTCTGAAAGGCTCGATCTCCACATCATACAGTCGATAAACGCGCTTGACGAGTTTGACAAGATAATCAACGCTGTCGGAACTAGGCTGCGCGAATGGTATGGTCTCCACTTCCCAGAGCTCGATAACCTGTTGCAGAGCATTGTTGCCTATGCCGAGATCGCGAGCAGAGCCGGCTCGCGTGAAAAGATCAGTCAGGAGATTTTGTATGCCGCCGGCATGCAGGACAAGAAGGTGGAAGTGATGCTGGACGCAGCAAAGCGCAGCAAGGGCGGAGAGATGACGCCAGAAAATCTGGCGATTGTCAAGCGGCTTGCCGACCAGGTAATTGCGCAGACCGACCTGCGCAGAGTATTGGCCGACCACATTGAGGTCGCGATGGAGGCGGTGGCCCCAAACGTCAAGGGATTGCTAACAGCCACAGTGGGTGCAAGAATAATTGCCAAGGCTGGCAGCCTTGCGAGGCTTGCAAGCCTTCCAGCAAGCACAATACAGGTGCTCGGGGCTGAAAAGGCGCTGTTCCGCGCGCTCAAGACAGGGGCCAGACCGCCAAAGCACGGTCTGCTCTTCCAACATCCGCTGATACACTCCGCGCCAAAGTGGCAGCGGGGCAAGATTGCCAGGGCGATCGCGTCAAAGACCGCGATTGCGGCAAGAATCGATTACTATCGCCACGGAGCCAAGGACACCAGCATTTTGGAAAAACTTAACAGCAGGATCAACGAGATTCGAGAGAAATACAGCGAGCCTGTCTCCGAAAAAGAAAGGGACAGGAAATACAAGGAGCACGTCCAGCGCCAGGCACCGCCGGCAAGGGAAAGGCGCGAGAAAAGAAAGATGGGAAGAAGGAAGAAGACTTTTGGAAAGCGACGCTATTAGATGGATCTCGATAAATGGCGAAAAAAACGCCGCCACCCTGAACTTTGTCCGGGGAGACAACGTCTACGGCGAAAAGCTGGTAAAGTACGACGGCGAGGAATATCGCATATGGGATCCCTTCAGGAGCAAGCTTGCCGCAGCGCTAAAGAAGGGCATGAAAGGAATGCCCATCAAGACCGGCAGCAAGGTGTTGTACCTCGGCGCCTCGACGGGCACGACGGTGAGCCACGTATCTGACATTGTTGGGCCGAGCGGGGTTGTTTTTGCAGTCGAGCCGGCCACGCGAGTTGCAAGGGAGCTCATAGAAAACGTCGCGTCAAAGCGCAAGAACGTTCTTCCGATAATTGAAGATGCAAGGAGGCCTCAGTCCTATTTCTCGGTATTTGGCAAGGTCGATGTTGTCTACTGCGATATCGCGCAGCCAGACCAGACAGAAATTGCAATCGCAAACTGTGCCGCATATTTGAACCATGGGGGAGTCATGCTGTTAGTTGTGAAGACTAGGAGCATTGACGTGACGATGGAGCCAAAGAATGTCGTAATCCGGGAGGCGGGCAAGCTCGAAAAAAGCGGGTTTTCAATAGATCAGATCATCAACCTAGAGCCTTTCGACAAGGACCACGGAATGATCCGCTGCACTTACAGACCGTAGAGCCTGCTCTGCGCCGCTTGGTCTAGCAGCATTCTGACGGGCTTCCACGACTTTCTTGCGAACATTGGAGCACTACCTTTCTCTGACACCCACCTTCTGATAAAGCGCATCGTCCTTTTATCTGAAGGGTAACCGCTCCCTATGCTGCGTCCGTACCTTCGGCGGATACGGCCAATCTCCCGATCCCTCGTAACCTTTGCAATTATCGACGCCGCAGACACGACGACGTTCGTAGAGTCGGCGTGATGCATCGAATGGAACGCCTTGGGCTTGGCGGCAAGGTGCCTTTCGACATGTTCTCTATATCTCACGGGGTTAACGTCGCACGAATCCACATAAACATCATCCGCAGCGATGTCGTCGATTACATTTGCCATAACTCTGGCCTCAAGCCTGTTCAACCCTCTGAACATGACGCTACCGTCGACCAATGCGGGGCCGACCTTTCGCACACATACCGACTCGGCGATCTCGCGAATTTGCCCAAAAAGCATTTCCCTTGAATTGGCGCTAAGGGTTTTTGAATCCCTGACGCCCAGTTCACTAAGCAGCGCGATCTTTGATTCCCGAACGCTAACGCCGGCGACGACAAGGGGTCCGATCATTGAACCTCGGCCTGCTTCGTCGACCCCACCGACAAGAATCTCCCTCTTCGAGTGCAAACCGAAGGTGCCCCTTTAGCAAGTTTGCAGGGTAGGTATTATCGCTTGCGGAAGTCGCTGCGCTTTTATAAATATGGTTGTGGCAGACTCTTTTTGTTGGTGGCCGACGGCTTTGTCAGCACCGTTGAAGGAAAAACAACTCTTCTGGTCCCAGAGTCATCACTTGCAGTCAAAGTTCCTCCAAAGACTCCCGCCTTTTTCAATCCCGCGGCCAAGCTGAACCGGGACCTATCGATGCTGGCTTACCGAGCTTATGCTCCATCGCTTTCAAGCAAGACATTCGCAGATTCATTTGCCGGCGTGGGCGCGAGGGCGCTAAGGGTGGCTAATGAAGTGCCGGAGATGGAGGAAGTCTACTGCAACGACATTAATGCGATAGCGATCGAAGCAGCCAGAGAAGCCGCGCAGATCAATAACATCAGTGGCAAATGCGTCTTTTCTGTTAACGAGGTATGCAGGTTTCTCTCGCAAGGAACTCGGGAGGGAGAGAGGTTTGGCATAGTGGACTTGGATCCTTTTGGGACTCCTGCGAAGCACATCGACTGCGTTCTGCGGGGCGTTCTTGATGGCGGGCTCGTTTCACTCACCGCCACGGACACGGCGGTGCTGTGCGGAGTGTATCCCGAAGTATGCCATCGGCGGTATTACGGAATGCCATTGAACAACAAGTACGGCAATGAAATTGCCATTCGCCTCTTGACCTCACTTCTTGCTCTGACTGCATCCAGGCTGGAGCTGGCGATCAGGCCGATATTTGTCCATTCTATGATGCACTACCTCAGGGTGTACGCTTCAGTGGAAGTGAGCAGCAGCCGGGCAAATGATGTCTACGAAAATATCGGCTTTGTCCTGCACTGCTTTACGTGCGGCAACAGATTCAACGCGCGGGAATTAGATGGTAAGGGCAAGTGCCAGCTCTGCGGCAGCTCGACGCGGGCGGGCGGCCATCTCTGGACAGGTCCTCTGCACGACGTGGCTTTTGTAAAAAAGATGCTTGAACAAGATCCAGCAAGTCAATGCAAAAAAGTGCTTGATGCAGCAACCGACGAGATCAGTGATATTCCGTATTATTTCAGAGCCGATGAAATTTCGGCAAGAATGAAAACAAATCCGTCTCCTGTGATGGAGATAATCGGAAAGCTAAAGTCGGCCGGCTTTGCCGCCTCAAGGACGGCGCTGAATCCCGCCTCCTTCAAGACGAACGCGAGGATAGATCAAATTGTAGAGATCTTGAAATGACACTATTGGGCGAGTGGCATGGCCGCGACGGACTCGTCAACAAGGGCTCTCCATTTGCTCATTAGATCGGAGATTTCAGTGTCAGGTTCGGATGTATCGCCGGCGTTAACCCTAGTTTCTATAGCGTCCAGATATTGCGTGGAAGATTCCAGGGCTTGGACATAGAGGTCAAAGCTACGTTGCCATTGTGCCCCGGGGCTTGCATCTTCAATCTGATCTCGCATGCCCTGAATGTCTGTTCGCGCCGCTCCTATCTTATCCAGAATGTCGTCTGAGGTGGCATTGCCTTTCCTCCAGTCTTCAAACATCAATTCAACATTTCCCAAAAGGTCATTATGCCGTGCGTACACGTCAGAAATAATTTCAGACTCGGTGAGGGCGGGGTTGCTCACAGGTATAAACCAGATCAGAAAACTCGCTCCCACGATAGCCACAACGATGGCCACCGTGACCGCGATGCCTTTTTTGGTTGCCAAACTAGGATCCTTTTTTGAAGCTAGATAAAAGGATAGTCACATATATCCAAGCAATTTTCAGAGCAGTAAATGAGCACAGGTGGCCAGGCGCAGCCGAAGGTTGGAAGGATTACCTACCGCAGGCATCTGACACCAGAGCTCGCGATTCTAAGACTTCAGCCCGAAGACGGAGCTCCGATACCGGACTTCAAGGCTGGGCAGTTCATTGCCTTGGGGTTAAAGCTGCCCGGCGAGGACAGGATAACTTACCGCGCGTATTCAATATCTTCACCTCCGGAGGAGAAGCGATACTTTGAATTCTACATAAAGTGGACGACCGAGCCGGTACTGGGCAAGATCACCACCGCGCTTTTCAAGATGAATGAGGGCGAATCAATTTACTGGCGCAAGCCTGCCGGCGCTTTTACAATCGAAGAGATGAAATCCGATGGGAGGCCGGAAACGCGGAGACTTGTGCTTGTAGCTTCAGGGACCGGGGTTGCTCCCTTTATCAGCTATGTTCTCCACTATCAGAACATCGGGTCGAAACGGGATGCGGTGCTTCTGCATGGGGCGAAATACGCGCAAGAGCTAGGGTACAGAGATACGCTTGAAAAGATTGCCTCGGAGCATCGCAACTTCAAGTACGTTCCGACGGTAAGCAGACCAAAGCACGAGCTTTCACGTGATTGGCACGGAAACACGGGAAGGGTGGAATCATTGCTTGTCAGGAACGGAGGACGCTCGGTTCTGGAACGGACAGTCGGGGAGACTATTACTCCCGATAACTCATTCTTTCACATCTGTGGATATCAGGGAACGATTGACTCCGTATCGGCGATCCTGAGCCCGCTCGGATTTGTGACCAACCGGAACAAAAGAAAAGACGGATCGTTTGATATCAAGATAGAGACGTACGGATAGCAGAAATGCTCATTACACTGTGATGTGATGATATGACACCCTTGCAGCAGTACGCCGTAAGAACAACGCGTTATCAGGACGCGGTCATGATCGACATGTGCGATCTTGACCTTGTCGGAAGGAGACTTGAACAGAACGGGCTGGTGATAGACATTACTCGCGAATACTACCAGCAGCAAGTCATCGAGCTGAACAGCGCCAGAGAACTGCTGGAAAAATGTGACATAGCAAACCTGGTGGGCGACAGAATAGTAAAGCAAGCCATCGAGATGAAGATGGCCAAGGAAGCGAGCGTCAAGAGGATTTCTGGAGTGCCATTCTTAATGATCTACAAGTTCCAACACCGATAACCGCCACAAAGTCATCCTCTCTGCTGCCGACTTCGCGGCAGGCACCCGTGCCGCCAGCGGACTCTTGTGTGCACACACTAAATTCGGGAAACCAAAGCTAATAATAGAAAAGAGAACGAAGATCCGTGTGTTGGAGGAAGACGAGCCCGAGCTCCAAGAAGAAAAGCACAAGGCCATAGCAAAGGCCGATCGGCGACTCTCAAAGACCGAAGGCGAGAGTAGACTCCTCATAAAGCGATCGGAGGATTACCAAGTCTTCGACAACGTCTTTGACGTCCCTACTCTGATGACCATCAACGAGCTCAAGCGCGGGCGGGTAATTGGAAACATCAGGGGCTCGCTCGCCGCAGGCAAGGAGTCCAAAGTATACATTGCGACCGCGCCAGACGGCTCGCTCCTGACTCTCAAGATATACCTGACAGTGAGCGCCGAATTTAGAAAGCGTTTACAGTACATCGCCGGCGATCCCAGATTTTCAGACATAAAGAAGAATGCCCGTAGCCTGATCGCCGCGTGGGCTAGAAAAGAATTCAAGAACATGAAGGCGGCGCTCGCCGCCGGCGTAATGGTGCCAACGCCTGTGGCCGTCAAAAAGAATGTGCTCGTAATGGAGTTCGTCGGCGACAGCGATGGAAACGCTGCTCCGCCGCTTGCAAAATTGGAAGTGACTTCTAAGGAGTACAAGCAGGTGCTCGAGCAGGTTTCGCTGCTCTATCGTAAGGCTAATCTTGTCCACGCTGATCTGTCAGAGTACAACATCTTCAGGACTGAAAGAGGGATCATGCTGTTTGACTTTGGCTCGGCGGTGGATATCAGACATCCCTATTCAAAACAATTTTTAGTCCGGGACATCATGAATGTGAATAGGTTCTTTGAGAAGAGGGGCGTCGATGTTGAGGACACCGCGCACGTCGTTGAAAAAATAACGAGCGTGAAATGGTGAGCTTCCAGCATACTGTAAAAATCCCTAGGGAGAGGATCGGGGCGCTGATAGGCAAGCGCGGCAAGGTGAAACAGCAGATAGAAAAAATCTGTGGAGTGGAAATAGAGATAGACAGCGAGACCGGCGACGCGATGATCTCCGCGTCAAAGCCGGCCGAGCAGATGGAGGGATTCAGGGCTGTCGAGGTGATCACCGCCATATCAAGAGGTTTCTCACCCGAGCGGGCCTACCACCTATTTGACGACGAAGAGATCACTTTCCAGCAGGTCGATCTCCGCGACTATGCCGGCAAGTCGCCGAGCGCTCTGGATAGGATAAGGGGCAGGATAATCGGTGAGGGAGGCAAGGCGAGGAGGATGATAGAGGAGCTTAGCGGAGCCTACATATCCGTCTACGGGCACACGGTCGCCTTCATCGGCGGTTACAGAGAGGTAAAGCTGGCCACTGACGCCATAGGAATGCTGGCAAAGGGGAGCATGCACAAGAGCGTGTACATGATGCTTCAGGGAGCCCGCAGGAGGGAAAAGGTCGACAGGATGCGCCTATGGGAGACCGGCAACGAGGAAAGTGATGCTGTCAGATCCGCCGGATCTTGATGGTCAGAACCCCGTTTCTGTACTTGTAGTCGGAAATCCCCATGTCTTGGCCAAGTTCGAGAGGGATGTCCCTAGAAAAGTTCTGACCTCCTCTTATTCGGAGAAGGCTGTCCGCAAGGCGGACGCTGATCTGGTTCTCAGGACCAGGGACCTCTGCAACGAAGACCATCTCGTCATTGTTTTTTATGAGGTCGTATACCCAGTCCTTCTGGTCAGCATCCCTTGACATCATCCTCTGGTCTTCAGAGTTTGCCATTATCTTTATCTCTCTCACCCAGTAGATCATAAGGCCGGAAGCCGCTGCAAGGAAAAGAAATCCAATGCCACTCTGTGAGCGGGCGACAAGAACGAACAGTATTCCTACGATCAGGAGCGCCAGAAGGGGTACGACAAAGTCTACAGACTTGTTTGCATATTTTTTCTTGTACCGAGCTATGCGGCGCCACCCCGCTGCGGCAATTCCAAGCTTAAGTGGCGGCTCAACATTATAAATCCTTATAGACCAAGGTTTCTTACACGCAGCCGGTCTGGCATCAAGCGTCGCCCCACCGCTTGAAGAGGCTGTTTTCTACACCGAACTGGTCAAGGACCTTGCCTACTACGTGGTCTATCAGGTCGTCGATGCTCCTTGGTTTATGGTAAAAGCCTGGCATTGCAGGCAGCATGACCACTCCGGCTGAGGCGAGTTTTGTCATGTTTTCGAGGTGGATCATTGACAGCGGCGTTTCCCTGGGAACCAGCACCAGCCTGCGCTGCTCCTTGATGCAGACACCGGCGGCTCTTGAAACCAGACAATCGTCAAACCCGTGAGCGATGCTGGCCAGAGTCTTCATGCTGCAGGGAACAATTGCCATGCCATCAGTTCTGAATGAGCCACTTGAAATTGGCGCAGCCATGTCCTGGTCTTCATGCACCTTTGCAGCGAGCGACCTGACATAATCCACAGTCTTGTCAGTTTCAATCTTGACATTCTGCGCAGCCCATTTGCTCAGGATCAAGTGGGTTTCGACCTTAGCCTTTGCGAGAGCTTCAAGGGTCCTTATTCCGTAAATAACTCCAGACGCGCCGGTAATCGCTACGACGAGCCGCAAGAGAAGAATTGATCGGACACCTGGTTATTTAATAGTGATGGCATGACTCCAGCAAGCACATTTAATTATGAATCATCGCTCCACTACGACGTTGCTCACGGTTTTTGGAACTGTGGCTCTTGATACCACTCGCACTCCCTTTCGCACAGAGACAAGGATTCTCGGTGGCGCTGCTACGTTTGCATCTATGGCTGCAAGGTTGTTCTCCAGAACCTCAATTGTTGCCGTGGTAGGCTCCGACATGCCGGCGGGGCATATCACTCTGCTCGATTCGAGGGGAATCGATACGAAGGGAATCGTGACTGTCCAGGGCGGCAAGACCTTCCATTACGATTCGTCCTTTGATTACAATCTGTCAAACAGAACGACTAACAGGACCGAGCTGGGAGTCGTGGCTGGCTTTGATCCGGTTATGCCGGAGGAATATTTCAGGTCCGAATACGTGTATCTTGCAAACAACGACCCGAAGCAAAACATCAAGATCCTGCAGTACTTTGATGGACCCAAACTTGTCCTGTGCGACACTATTGAGTTCTGGATCCATGGCAGCCGTGGGGACGTCGTCAACATGATAAGGAGGTCAGATGGCGTAGTGATAAACGACGACGAGGCGAGACTGCTCTGCAAAGAGGCGAATTTGGCAAAATGCGCAAAACAAATAATGTCATGGGGTCCGAAATTCTCGGTTGTCAAGAAGGGCGAACACGGAGCTATTCTTTTCAGCAGCGAAGGGATGGTCTTTCCAGCCGCGGCATACTTTCTTGACGAGATAATCGATCCGACCGGCGCCGGAGATGCCTTCGCTGGCGGCTTTCTGGGACAGATTGCTAGAAAAGGCAGGATCGACTTTGCGACGATGAAGGAGGCAGTGATATACGGGAATGTCATGGGATCCTTTGTAGTCGAGGACTTTGGAGTCAAACGCCTGCTAGCGATAACGATTGACGACGTTGAGGATCGCTACAAGAAATACCGTACACTGGTACAGTTCTGACGATGCGCAAGCATTGTTGACGCGCCTTCAGGACTGCAGAGCGTAACAGCCCACTTATGCGTTCATAGCAATAAATAGATGTTCTCAAAATTCTACAAGTAAAGTAGCAATGGCAGTAAACCTGTCTAACGTTGAACAAGCCATCATTTCGGAACTAAAGGTAGCCAAGGATGAAGCAAGCGTCTACATGGCGATAGTAAAGAACGGCAAGATGGACGCACCCAAGATTTCTAATGCTCTTGGATGGAACGACGAAAAGCGTGCCCATACTGCCGCGGCGTCGCTTGTTAGCAGAGGAATGATCATAGAAATCACAAAGACCGAATTCGAATCCCTTCATCCCAGATTTGCTGTTACCAACCGCTACAGGAGGCGATGCGAGGAAGAAGGAATACCCTTCAAGAAGAACCTGAAGGTAGACAACATCGGCATCGTGCTTGAGAAACCGTACGAAGATGCAAGAACTAAATAGGCGACAGAATAATTCCTGAGCTGCGCATGACGACCTCGGATCCGACTGGAGGCGACAAGGTAGTCTATTTTGGCGTGATAAACATCAACGAGGACAGCAGAACGGTAGGATCTGTGGACATTTGGCGCAGCCTCCTGACAAAGGAAATATTCTGCGAGGAAAAGCGCCTCGGGATCTTGGAAATTGTCGACTACATCGGCATGCCAAGGATAGACAAGGAGAAAAAGTGGGCAGTCGCGATAAGCAGAAGCAGGCGGGGCCACATGCGCTGGAGGCTCATCAAGCTAATAGAAAACGGAAGTTTTAGCTTTACCGACGCGGACGACAAGGCGATTCAGGTGCAGGCCAGGAATTTCAAGATCGTGGATCCGGAATGGTGGAGCTTTCTTGTGGAGGACAATGTTAACCGTAACGTGGAAGTGGCGGTCGAGCCGGCGAAATGATGCGTGACAGCGGCGACGGCAACATTCCTGTCACCGTTTTTGTGAAAAAAGTCAGTGGAAGTGAAATTGCAAGCAAGCTCTCGGGGTACTTTGTTGTGAAGGGTCAGGAATTCAGGTTCTCGGCGATAGCATTCGGGAGGATAGGCGGGCACAACGCCAGCGTCAGCGTTCCCAAGAGCACGATGGAAAAGATTGCGAAGATGGGAATCGATCCTGAAGATCTGCTGCTGACCATCCAGCGCAAGCTGGTCGAAGGCGATGTGGTGCTCCCGGAAGGGGTAAAGCCGCCGTCATAGGATAGCGCCTTCAAGCGCGCTGGCGCAGCTGCATTTAGTTCTCTGCGCGGGTATTGAAGGGATAAGCTCGGATATCAGTTTCTTGGTCTTCTCCACATTCTTGGCAAGTGTTTCAATGATTTCTGCAGAGCTGACCGGCTTGTCTGCCCACACGTCATAGTCGGTAACAGTTGCCACCGAAACGTAGCAGATTTCAGCCTCCCTGACCAGAGTGGCCTCCGGAACCAGCGTCATGCCTATAATGTCCGCCTTGATCGTATCACGAAAGAATTTCGACTCGCTTCTCGTCGAAAACCTTGGACCCTCGATGCACAGGTACGTGGCCTTTGTGTGCAGCGAGTATTTCATCTGCTCCAGCTTCCCGATGGCTAAATGTCGAAGCTCTGGGCAGAACGGATCGGCAACGGATATGTGGCAGACCTGACCACCATCATAGAAGGTATACTCGCGTTTCTTGGTAAAGTCAATGAATTGATCAGGTATCGCGATGTCCCCGGGCCTGTAACCCTCCCGCAGGCTGCCTACAGCCGACGGAGCGATTATTCTCGTGACTCCCAGCTGCTTTAGTGCCCAGATGTTTGCGCGGCTGTTTATCTTGTGCGGTGGAATTGTGTGACCCCTTCCATGCCGGGGAATGAATGCCACTTGCACACCTGCATATTCGCCGATAGAGACAACGTCTGACGGCTCGCCATAGGGAGTGTGTATCTTTTCTTCTCGCTTGATCTTGAAGAGCCCCGGGTCGTACACGCCGGTGCCACCGATGATGCCAATGTCTGCACTCTGTTTCAATCGTAAACCACCAGCGACTCAACCCCGTATCCCAACTTGCGCATCCTGTCTGCGCCCTTCAATCTCGCAAGCTCGATGACAATTGCAAAGCCGGCTACCTTGCCACC
>CAZNOV010000012.1:0-17103 GCA_964574725.1 uncultured Nitrososphaera sp.
TCGCACTCTTTTGAGTGTGGCTACGACGCTTCCTGAAATTGCGATCGTAATTTATGCGGCCGCCGCTGGTTCTTATGATATCGCAATAGGGGCTGGACTTGGCAGCAACTTGCTGATGATGACTCTCGGGTTGGCAATAATGCTGCTGATCGCAACGACGCGGCTTTCAAAATCTCCGGTGAAAGGAGTGGATGTAACTACCTTCAAGCTTGACAAGATTTTCCTCATAGCCACAGCACTCATCAGCGCGGTCCTGTTCATAGACGGCTACAACTACATTGACGGTATCATATTCGCCGGAATGTTTGCCGCATACCTCGCCATGGCATTGTTAGAAATGAAGAGAGAAAACAATGTGCCAAAGAAAACAGAACCTGAGCTAGTGGGTGACCATCATAAGGTTGTCAGAGTCACGGACGACAGAAATATCAAGGGTCACGGCGGGGGGATGTCGAAGGCGATATTGGCCTTTGCTGGAGGCACGGTCGGCATCTTCCTTGGAGCCGCACCCTTCATTGAATCGCTTCAAGGTTATTCGCTGGAAGTTGGCGTTTCTGTCATCGTCCTAGCAGTCATAATAAGCCCCATAGCTGGCGAGATGCCTGAAAAAATATCGATGATGCTCTTGGCGCGTAAGGGTGCTGCTGGGGCGTCCATCGCGGTAGCGAACGTCCTGGGATCAAAAATACTTAACAATACGCTGCTGCTTGCCGTGGCGGTATTTGGCGCAATGTATCACGGGGGCTTTGACGCCAATATCAAACCGAATGAGATCCTATCCTACCAGATAATTCTTGTAACAACGGTGACGGTAATCGCGCTGGTGCCAATGTTCAGGAGAACAATCGGGCTCAAGGTGGGAATCATGCTCGCTGCACTCTATGTGATCAGCATGATCATCCAGTTCCTCCTGCCTCAGGACCTTACTCTTCATTAAAATAATGCGTCTTACAACGGATAATAGTCATGTTCTCCAAGATTCTGGTGCCTGTTGACGGTTCCGACAATTCTTTCCGTGCCTTTGACCAGGCTCTCCTGATTGCAAAGGGCACGGGTGCCCAAGTAACCGCTATCCATGTGGTGGAAAGCCCACCAACAGTCTATGTCGAGTCACAGAGATTGCTCAATGAGCTTTTGTCAAATTACAAGAGAGAATCTGCCAAGATACTTGACAAATGTGAGGAAATTGCAAGTAGAAGCGGAATCAAGATAGAGACGGTGCTGGTAGAAGGAGATCCTGCTTCGAGCATTACTGGATATGCGCAAAAAGAAGGCTTTGAGCTGGTGGTGGTGGGAAGCCGGGGCTTGGGCAGGCTAAAGGAAATGGTCCTTGGAAGCACGTCAAGCAAGGTTTTGCACCATGCGAAATGTTCGGTAATGGTCGTGAAGTAACGCTCTAAACAGATTTTTGCCAGAGCAGGATTACAGAGCTGTCGTTGTCGTAATGCTCCGGTCCAATGGCCTTCAGATTATTCTCTAAATCAGACTTGTGTCTTTTGTGCGATGATGTCAGTGCATGCTTTCCTTCGTCCCTTGGTAGCAAGATAATGCCGCAAATATTGCACCTCAATTGATCCGACATTCTGCGTTGGGAATAGGGTCGCCTGGTAAAAAAGTGTTTTCAGAAATTGAGTAACCAATTTAAGGGATGGGTACCGTAGTTTTGTAGTGCAGACAGAAATCGCCTCACAGATCATACTCGCAAACATGAAGAACATCGCCGACGGCGGGACAGGCGATCCTTCCGCTGCCATTACCCTGAACCAGATCAAGTTGTGGCTAGTCCCACAGAAGGCGGAGCATGACCTTGACTACAATATCAACGCAAACTACTTTGACGGCCTGCTGCGCAGCGCCTTGGAAGAGCTTCTTGCTGGAGGCTACATTACCTCCTCGATCAACGAAAGTATAGAGGACGGAGACCCACAGACTTTCTCTCTGACTGTCAAGGGCGCAAAATATGTCGAAGAACTCGTCCCCAGCCATGACGAACTTGATAATGATAAAAACATTCAATAGCAACTGATTGCTAACTCTGCAGTCATTAGCCGAGGTGGAGCCCGTGACATTATCGAAAAAGGAAATCAAGGAAAAAGAAAATCAGGAACGGCTTGCCCGAGCCACTGAAACTCTGGATACAATAACCAAGAATAATGATGTTCAAAAGAGCATCAGGAACATGATAAAGGAGGTTCTTGCAGCGCTAAAGGCGGAAGGAAGTCCATCGGTAAGGGCCGCAAACGCGATTAGCCTTCTTGATAATGCCACACAGAGCCCGCAGATGCAGTCCCACATCCGAACCATGCTGTGGCAGGTCGTATCGACACTCGAAAGTATAAGGGAATAGCTGCTCAGCGAACGTTTTTCACCGGCTTCACAGGCGGAGGAAGTTTTTCGAGCTTGTGAGTCGGGTTGGCAAGGTAGTGCCTAGAGGCGCCCTCGCCGCTCAAAACGATCTTGCAGTTTACGCATCTGTACCTTATCGCCATGCCGGATTCTCTACCTCTATAGTATGCACAAGGCTAAAAACTCTCTGGAGATAGTCCTTCAACAGACTAGCGGAGGCGCACTATTTCCCTGTTATCAGGAACCCCTGACCTGATCTTTAGTCGCGAATAAATCGCGCTAGCAGTGTTCTCTGACTTTGTTCTTTCGCCGTGATTAACCAGCACCCGCTTTGGTTTTACTTTTGACACGAAACCCAAGATCTGGTTGAAGTCACTGTGGCCGCTGAAGCCATCTATCTTTTGGGTCTGGCAGCGGACTGGCACGACCTTTACCTTGCCTGTCTTGTCAAGCATGCTCACTTCGGACATGAGTCCATCCAGAACGCGCCTTCCAAGCGTGCCATTGATCTGGTACGACACGAACATTATCTTGTTCTTCGGATTCGGCGCAAACTCCTTAAAATACTCGACTGACGGTCCCCCTTCGAGCATTCCGGAAGTTGCCATTACAATCGCCGGATTTTCATCGTTGAACACTTCATCGCGCTTGCCGTAACCGCTTATCACGGTGAAATATTCCGATTGGAAAGGATTGACGCCCTGTGACACCGACTTGCGAACCTCGGAGCCAAGGTAGTGCGCGTACGACATATGGATCGCGCTCGCCTCAGAAATCATCCCCTCTATGTAAATCGGAGATTCGATCAACCTCCCGTCGTGCATTTCCTTGGCCATTACAAGCATTATTTCTTGGGCCCTTCCGACAGCAGGAACAGGTATTAGCACTTTGCCTCCGTCTGTCAATGTCTTGTTGATGGATTCTGTGAAGCTGCGGTAGACGTATTGCTGGTCAGGCATGACATCCGTCGAGTTTCCGTACGTGCTCTCTGTGATGAGCGTCTCGACCCGGGGATACAGGGAGACCGCGCTGTCAAGGAGCTGAGTTCTCGCGTACTTGTAGTCTCCAGAGTACAGTATGTTATGAGCGCCAGAGATATTCAGATGCACGGTTGCGCTGCCCATGATATGACCGGCATTGTTGAGCGTTATTGTGATGTCGGGCGAGATGTCAGTAGGCTTGCCATAAGGAAGAGTTATGCAGTGCTTGATGACCTCATTCACGTCCCTTCCCTCGTACGGCAGGTAAGTCCCGTTGCTGTTTGCGATCTTGACCGAGTCATTCTGGAGCAAGGTCATGAGAGGCAGCGTGGGTTCCGTGCAGTAGACAGGGCCCTTGTAGCCGTACTTGAATAGCGTGGGCAGAAAGCCCTGATGGTCGATGTGGGCATGGGAAATGACCACCGCGTCTAGGTCATCCAGATCAAAATTGAACCAGTCAAGCCTGGGATACGCGTCGACACCGGACATCTCGCCGGGATTTATGCCGCAGTCAAGCATCACCTTGCTTTCCGGAGTAACCACTACGAAACACGATCTCCCAACCTGCTTGACACCACCAAGGCAGAACAGCATCACCTCTTCTTTGCTTGTCGTCCAGGGCTGGGATCTTCCTGTTGGTTCGACTGACGATGCCTGCTGGCGCCCCCCATTTCCGTTCCCATTGTTCCCCACAACTAATGGACCCCTGAAAACCCTCTTGCCTAGCTTCTGCAGAAAATCGGTCCGTTCTCTCGCGGACCCTTTCAGCGTAGAATGGATCGTGTTGATGCTCGAGGACGGGATATGTGGCGAGCGCCTCGTGTGCGCAATCCAGCCGGTTGACTTGGCGATTTCCACGATCATGTTGGGATCTATCGCCTCTGGTCTGCTGACCTCGAGAACGACCTCGCCCGTTGCATCGTCACAGAAAACAGCGGAGACAACCACATCCTTCGGAACGAGTTTCACAACGGTCTGCCTCGTCTGCTCTTCCGGCAGCCGGACAGACGGGTCGGTGCGTATGATGAATCTCTTCTTGAGTGTCTTTGAAAGTGAGGAAAGGTAGTACGTTAGCTCGGTCAAGGCAAACTTTGCATTTTTCGTGTATAGCGCGATATTTGGTCCCTCGAACCTGACAAGGCTTATTCGCGAATCAGATGGGATTGACTGGAGGATGAGCTTGCCGACTGCCTCCTCGCTCTCGGTGGTTACCTTCATTATGTGAGTATCAAATGCTTCCATTGCAGTTCATTGCTGCTATACTAGAGTCATGCCATGTGGTTTGCAAGAAATCAAAAATCTACCACGGCATAAACCAGAGATAAGCTGCGATAATATTCTCGATGCCATTATAAAAGCATACTGATCGACGGTTCTCTAATTACTTGAAGCGGCCTAGGGTATCACATGCGGCAAGAGTAGCGAGCCGGCAACAATGGCTACCATGCAAAGAGTCAGGAGCATATTCGCGTTTTTGGCCAGCACCGCGGACTTCGCCCTCTTCTCTATCAGTGCGCCGTACAGCTGACCGCCGTCCAGAGGACCTATTGGCAGGGCGTTGAAGATTCCGACATTGAAGTTAATGAACCACAGCCAGAAGAGTAGGTTTGCTATCGGCGCAAACGCAGATCCGAACACGTTTGAGGTGTATTTTGGCGCCATGAAATCAGAATACGGTACAGCTGTCGGCTGCAACGTTGGCGGTAGGAGCAAAGCAAGCGGATTAGCGCCGAATGCCCCCTTGTATCTATCGAGCACATCCTGAGATTGTGACAGCGGCGAGACACCGACGCCCAAAATGGGTTTGTCTTGCTCCACCTCGGCCGGCAAATTCAAATCACGAGTTGTGGCCACACCATTTTCATCTATCCACGTTAGCTGGACCGTCTGGCCAAGGTTCTCCCTGAGTATTGTTCCAAGATCCTGTTGAGCCCTAACCTCCTCACCCGCTACGGACTGTATAACAGAACCTGGAGTCAGGCCGACAGACTGCGCTAAGGAACCAGGGCTCACGTTGACCACCAGCACACCGAACTGCGGTAGACCTGGATTCGGAGGTAGGGGGGTAAGGGTAGATATCACGAAATAGAGTGCGAGCAAAGACGCGCCCGCTAGGATCATGTTGTTGAGAGGACCTGCAGTAAGGACTCCGCACTTCTGCTTTAACGTTGCCCTTCCGAGTTCTTCCCTCTCGATATTCACAAATGCTCCTATGGGTATTCCGAGAAATAGCACGAGACCCGTTGAATCCACACGGAGGTTGTACACGCGTGCGACGATTCCGTGACCGCCCTCATGGATCACTAGAGTAACCACAAGTGCAATCCAGCCATACGTTATTGGAAGATAGGGATTGAGCCCTGGTATCAGCAGGTTTGCTTCCAGCCCTATGTCGCGCACGCCTTCCCTGGCCGCAGCATTCGAGAACATTACCAGCAGCGACCCCACAATGAGGAATATGGCGAGCGCAGTAATTGCCGGCATCAGATAGATGTTCAAGGCGGCGTAGGCCTTGGCCCCCGGCCACTTTGCGACCCTGTCAAAGAACCGTAGCCCGAAGGGGGTGTGAATTAGGATCAGGGGAAGTTTAACTTCAGCGCGGACCCCGCTCTTGTGCTGCTCCAAACGCGGACTTGAATACACATTCTGCGTATTTAAATCAAAGCGTCATGCACTGTACGACATTCGGACCTAGACGCCACTGCTCTCTACTTTCTGTATCTCTATCAAGACCTTGTCGCCTACCTTTATCCCCATATCCTGGTATTCTCTCATAGAGATCTTTATCGTCGGAGTGTCGGTCAGACCCGGCCCCATCATCCCCGGGAAGTTCGCCATCACCTTTGGCAGGTTTTTTGCCAGATCTTCCATGGAACTAAAGGCCGCCACGTTAGAACCAAAAGGATTCATGTTCGGCCTCTCGGCCTTGTAGTCCTTCGGATCGTTGAAGGTCACGTAGACGTACGGGCTACCATCCTGCGACGCTTCAATCTTGGCCACAATAAATTCCCTCTTCATTGCCATCCTATCTTCGCGCAGCAGGGACTTATTTGGATATCTAATTCAGCGACGCAATAAGCGAGTTTAAGCCAATGACCCAGCGTGAGATACCCAAAACTCTACATTAGAGCCCAGACTCTATGAAGTGAAGTGCTTGCCATAGATGCAGCTGGAGTTACCAAAAACTACAGAGGCTCCGGCGTACCCGCCCTTGCCGATGTATCGTTAGAGGTCGAAACTGGCAAAGTGTTTACACTCCTGGGCAGAAATGGTGCAGGCAAGACAACATTTGTCCGGCTCTGCGCGACACAGCTGGCGCCAACTTCAGGAACGATACAGATCCTGGGCTATGACGTATCCCATCATGCGCGTGAGATTCGCGAAATCATATCGGTTGTCCCGCAAGAAGGAAGACCTCTACGCGCATTGACGCCGTGGGACCATGTGTATAACTGGGTCCGAATCAGGGGAGAAGAGAAGAACGTAGCTAGGAACAAGACCGCAGACATTCTGCGCAAGCTCGAACTCTATGAAGCAAGAAACAGGCCTGCCATGAATCTGTCTGGAGGGATGAAGCAAAAAGTCTTGGTGGCGATGGCCATGGCAGTGGACGCAAAGCTCCTCTTCCTGGACGAGCCGACGATTGGGCTTGACCCAGTGTCTAGACGGCAGGTCTGGTCCGCCATCAAGGAATGGAAGAGCAACGGCGGCTCTATCCTGCTAACTACTCACTATATGGACGAAGCAGAGGCGATTTCTGACTACATTGTGATAATAGACAAGGGCCAGATCATTGCCAAGGGGACGATTCAAGAACTACGGAAGGTGATCCCGCAGAATATCCGGGTCGATATAGCAAAGAACGGCTTGGATCTGGACACACTCAGATCGTACGGATCCGTCGTTGATACGGGCTCCGCAATGTTGCGCGTCTTTACATTGGAAATGGCCGCACGGGAGTTATCAGAACTTGCAATACGAAAGAACATGCCTTTTACCGTTTCCACGGTGACGCTGGACGATGTATTCGTCCACCTTGTCGGTAAGGCCATCGACAAGAACGAAGACAACGGTGATAATGCTGCCAGAAACTAGCCAGTCCCATCGGACGCCAATGCTGCCCGTGCGGCAGGCATTTCTGATAGCGTACATGACTGGAATACTCTGGCTCAGGAGAAATCCAATGTCTCTCGTCTTCAGTGCAATTAGCCCGTTCTCTCTTCTCTTCGTCCTATATGTCGTGAGCGGAGGGCTCTACGTAGAGATCGCTGTCGCAGGGAGCCTCGTCATGGCGCTTGTCGGTTACGGCCTTTCGCTGGGGCAGGACATTTCGTTCTACAAGACTGAATACAAGATTCAGGACGTCTTTGTCGCCTCACCCGTCTCTCCCCTGACGTACATGATGGGGCTAGCGCTCTCCGAATTGCTGTTCGGACTGCCCGCCCTTGTCGTTCTGGCGATTCTTGTCGTCTATTTTAGCCAATCTGTGATCGCAGTACCTCTCCTCATAGTGACGATCTTGCTGGTCTGGAGTACTATGTCTGCCATGGGATTTTTCCTGTCATCACACATGCTTCATATGAGAAACGCAACGCAGGTGATTTCTTTTGTAAACGTCATCTTGGCTGTTCTGCCGCCAGTATTCTACCCGATAACGATAATGCCAGAAATGCTTCAGCCGCTAGGATATGCGGTGCCGACCACACACGCATCTTTGATGCTTCAGCATATCATTGGACGGGAAACGCCAGAAGGATGGTCACTCGGCTTTGGCTTTGCTGTGCAGGTGGCATACCTTGTCGGGTTTGTTGCGCTCGCAAAGACGCGGGCGATATGGCGAGAAAGTTGATCGCTATTCAATTTTCCAATCATCATCATGAAGGACGGTCTGTGCTGACATCGGAAGGTCATGGTGGGATTTGGACCCACGACCTGCTGATTTCTCGACCCATGCCAAGTTTACAAGTCAGCCGCTCTGGCCAGGCTGAGCTACATGACCTCGACCATCACATTTCAGATGAACATAATTAATACTTTCGCCGCTTTTCAATCTGCTCAATGTATTTAAAACGCAACCTGCATGTGGATAGCTGTTGCCAAAATATCTGGTGCAGGTTGTAATTGAAAACAAACCATACATCAATGATCCTGAAGGGGAGACAATTCACCGCGACTTGGTTGTCAAGGGAGGCTATTCAAATGTCGCTTCTGTCAGGTCAGCGAAAATGCTGAATATGATAGTGACCAGCAGGTCGCAGATACATGCAGAAAAGACTGTAAAGAAGCTCTGCGACGAGCTCAGAATATTCAACCCTGTCGTGAGCAACTGTTCGATAAAGGCAACAAAAAAATCATGAGCCATCCCTTTGGGTACTTGGAAAGAAGTTACACGAACTCAGACTTGATTTGGGTTAAGTCCGCGCCCTTTCGTGCGCGATTTCCTTGATGATTTTCAGTATGTCATCATGCGTCGGACCATTTTCATGCCGGAATTTCTGCGGCTCGCTCTGGGGTTCGCGTTTCATTTTAGCCCATATCGTGCGTGGTCGTGTTTGCGCCAATCTATCTTCCAATTCCCCCAGACGTTCCTTCGACTCTTCGATCTCGGTGTCCCGTTCGTTCAAGTACTCTATTAACTCGTTTATTTTCAGCTCCAAGGCAGATCGGATCTGTTCGATTTCGGACTCTACTTTTGCACTTTTCTTCAGAAGGACGTGCTCGACAAGCTCTTCCTGCATCCATTTTTGAAACGTTGCGAGCTGGCGCTGGATTTCCGCAGCCAGACTCTCGTAATTTGCTGTGCTGTATTCAATTTGGCTGTCCAAGGTATTTTTCATCTCAGCAACAAATGTGGCATGCTGCTGGTGGTATATCGCTCTCAGCTGCTCCATATGCAGCTGGTACTGCCTTCTCAGCCTTGAGAGTTCGTGGTCGGAACTTGCGTTTGCAGCCGTCAACTGGTGCTCCACTTTATTCTTCCACAATCTTTTTTCTTCTCGATGGCGTGTCTCGAGGGTCTGCATTTTCCTCTTATGCATAGCAGCGAGGTGAGCGAGCTTCTTGTCAAATTTTTTCTTCTGCAATTTGGACATGCGATGGCACTTTTGAAGAGCCATTCCGTCAATGAGTTTCATCGCCCTCTTATGCTCGGCGAGAACCGCAGCGGAAGATCTCCTGACGCTTTTCGAGCGCGCACGACTTCGAGTCAATTTGTTGGAGGATATCGAGTTTCTTTTTAAAAAGAAGGTGTATGTCCTGAATTACCCAGACACTGATCGCGATTTTCTTACTGTACTCTCATCCTTGCAATAGTTCCAGTGCGAAAGGCAAGTCTGAGAAGTTATTCCACCTCGTACTGAATCAGCCTCGAAGCGCGCGGTCAAAATTCTAATCTCAATGTTTGTCGTGATCCATCGTGGCTATCACGTTATCAATGCTACTTGAATCACTTAATGCGCCCTCAAGCAGAAGCGTCGTTCTCAGGTGCTTTGCCAGGTCCGTGACTGTAATAATTCCCACTATCTTGCCTCCCTCCATAATGGGAAGCCGCCGTATCTTGTGGTTCACCATGCGTTGTATTGCTACCTCGATCGTCGTCTCAGGATCGGCCGTCGTCAGGATGCTGGACATGATATCAGAGACCTTTACTTCGGATACTGGAAGGTCTTTTGCGCAGACTTTCTTGATAAAGTCGCGTTCGGTGACAATACCGACGGGCTTTTCGTCCTTTAGCACAAAGACCGAGCTTATGCCTTTGTCAGCCATTACCTTGGCAGCTTCAAGGGTCGACTTGCTACCATCAATCATCACAATGTCCTTCGTCATGATATCGCGGACTACCGTCACCGTCATTAGTATTGTACGGATTCAATGAAAAATAAAAACAATGCTGCTACATCACAGAATCGGCAGCGATTCTTCTATGCTCAAGTCACACAAAATCACGAAGCTATTAATACGAGAAACGGAAAACAAGCTTAATCAAAAGATGGTCAAGATCGGCATTGCCGTATTCCCGGGGAGCAATTGCGATCGCGATGTCAGCCACGTTTTGAATGATGTGCTCGGAGTTCAGGCCGACTTTCTGTGGCACACCAAGGAACGCATTTCCGGTTATGACGCTATGATAATTCCCGGAGGCTTTGCGTTTGGCGACAGGCTCCGGGCAGGCATAATTGCAGCCCACAGCCCGATAGTACAAGAAGTAAAGAGGATGGCAAAGGACGGAACCCCCGTTCTCGGGATATGCAATGGTTTTCAGGTGCTGGTTGAGTCGGGGCTCCTTCCCGGCGCCCTCATGATGAACAACTCTCTGAAATTCGTATGCCGATGGACTAAAGTCCAAGTAAGGAACACCAAAACACCATTCACGACCGGTCTGAGGCTAAAGCAAACATTCGAAATTCCAGTGGCAAATGGTGAGGGACGCTACGTTGCTGACTCGGACATTTTGAAGGAGCTAAGAAGGAACGACCAGGTTGTGCTGCAGTATGCCGGCGATGACCCTAATGGCTCAACTGACCTAATCGCGGCGGTATGCAACAAGGAGGGCAATGTGATGGGGATGATGCCCCACCCGGAGAGGGCGAGTGAACCCGTTCTGACAGCCGGCAGAAGGAACGATGCGATTGCGATATTTCGTTCGCTTGTAGACTATCTCCCGCATGAGCAAAAGGCCATAGTGTAGCGACATGGGCATTCTGACATATCAGGAGCTCGAATATCTCCAAAAGAGCCTGAGCAGAAAAGCGAACAGAGTGGAGCAGGACATAGTCGGAGCCGAATGGTCCGAGCACTGCTCATACAAGTCATCAAAGAAATACCTGAAGCTTCTCCCCACACGCGGGCAGCGAGTCATCGTAGGTCCAGGATACGACGCGGGAGTACTCGATGTCGGAAATGGTCATGTCATTACGGTCCACATTGAAAGTCACAACCACCCTTCCGCGGTAGAGCCTTTCGGAGGGGCCGCCACAGGGGTTGGTGGCGTAATCCGTGACATCATGTCCATGGGTACTCGCCCTATTGCGGTTCTGGATGCACTGAGGTTTGCCCCTGTCGGTGGAAGGGCCGGAAAATCTTCGGCAAAATCAAAGTGGTTGTTCAAGAATGTTGTCAAGGGCATCGCGGATTATGGAAACTGCATAGGGATCCCGACGGTTGGCGGAGAAGTAGAGTTCGACCCTTCATTTGAGGACTATTGCCTTGTAGATGTCGCCGCAGTCGGCTTTGGTCGCAGAGAGGAAGTAATAGCGAACCGGGCGGATGTCGGAGACCTGATCGTTCTGGCGGGAGGTGCGACAGGGCGCGATGGCATTCACGGCGCCTCGTTCGCCTCAAAGGCTCTGGAAGCAGAAAACAGATCGGCGGTACAAATTCCAGATCCTTTTCTAGAAAAGCTCTTGCTGGAAGCTACCATGGAGGCGGTACAAAAGGGCTGTGTCAAGAGCATCAAAGACCTTGGAGGAGGGGGACTTTCTTGCTGCCTTTCGGAGACATCTGACAGCCTCGGCAGGGGAATTGATGTCGAGCTCTCGAGACTGCACGCAAGGGAGAATGGCATGAGCCCAGCAGAGCTCATGATTTCAGAATCACAGGAGAGGATGCTCTTTGTTACCGATAAGTCAAGACTGCCACAGCTCCAATCAATCCTCCAAAAGTACGAAATTCCGTATTCCATCCTTGGTGCAGTAGAAGTACACCGGGACTTGGTAGTGCGGAGTGGGGGAGGCATCGTTGCACGAATGCCCTCGAGCCTTATAGCCCACGCGCCTCTGGCAGAAAGGGCTGCCATGCAGCCAAGGTATATCGACAGCCTGAAATCCGTCAGAAAGCCGGCATTGCGAAAAGACCTGGGCAAGGTGATATTATCCCTGCTCGAAAATCCAACGATCGCAAGCAAGCGATGGGTCTATCAGCAGTACGACCACGAAGTCGGGATACGCACAGTACTGAGGCCGGGAATGGGTGACGCTGCTGTGCTCCGGCTGAATTCCGATGACAGATTTGTTGCAATCAAGCTCGATGGCAACTCTAAACATTGCTACTGCGATCCTTACCAAGGTACGTTGGGATGTCTTTCGGAAGGTCGCAGGAACATAATCTGCACAGGGGCAGAACCTATCGGAATCGTTGACCACCTGCAATTTGCCGACCCTGAAGATCCCGAGGTGTTCTGGACTTTCGTGCAGTCGGTCAACGCGATCGTTGACTATTGCACGTTCATGGATATCCCCGTGGTCGGCGGTAAGGTGAGCTTTTACAACGAGACCGCCAAAGGACCTATCAAGCCATCCCCAGTCATAGGGACACTGGGATTGATCGAAAGTTCTTCGTCAGTCACGGGACTCGCTCTGACTCCTGGCGATTCCCTCTTTGTAATAGGCCACACGAATGAAGAGCTCGGCGGATCTGAGTACTATGAATACATCCACCAGATTACTGGGGGCCGGGTTCCAGAGATCGACCTGCAGACTGACAAAAACAACGGAAACGCTATCTTGAAACTCATACGCAACAGGCTCGTCAGCTGCGCCCACGACTGTTCGAAGGGCGGTCTGGCCATTGCACTTGCTGAGATGGCTGTAGGCGGGAAAACGGGAATTAGGGTGGATCTAGGATCGCTTCAGCATTCATGTCAAAGGCTCGATGACCTCTTGTTCTCTGAATCCCATTCGCGCTACATAGTGGGCACCAAGAATCCTGACAGCGTTCGCTCGATGCTTTCTTCCGAAGGCGTGACCTTTGCACAAGTTGGCATTGCAAACGGCAGCGAGATTGAATTCTCGAATAACAAGATAAAAGTGGTAAAGTTGCCGCTGCAGAACGTCGAGAAGAGGTACTATTCACTAGAGAGGACGATGGAGTGACTAAGATACGTTTTTTAGATCATGAAGGTAACCTAGTACCGGTCTTCAGGTTTGTGCTTGACGTCCATTGTGAACGCATGCATTGTAGATGCTCAGGATATCCATGGTGGTAGAGAAATTGGTGCATGAAAACTGTGGAGTCGTCGGTATCTACTCGCTTGATGGTCACAATGTCATTCCGTTCGTCATAGATTCGCTCCGTGCACTGCAGCACAGAGGACAGGAGGCGTGGGGTCTCGCTGTCCCGGGAAAAAAGCCGTACAGGCAGCTTGGGCTCGTTTCTTCTTCTGCCGGCGACTTTCAGAAAATTGTGAAGGGCTACAGGTCGGACGCTGCCATAGGTCACGTGCGATATTCGACCCTTGGGAAGAGCACGCTTGAAAACGCACAGCCTCTAAAGGTAAAAGACCTGTGCGTCGCGCATAATGGAACCATAGCCAATGTTGAAGAGCTCTCAGGGCTGGTCGGCGGTTGCACCTTCACTCCGCAGACGATGAGCGACACTCTAGTGGCGGCACAGCGACTCGTGATGCACCTAGAAAACAAGCAGGATAACATGAACAATGCCATGCGAATCCTCAGAACGGAAATGGTCGGCTCATTTTGCTTTACTTTCCTGACGGACGCGGGATCAGTATACGCAGCAAGGGATCCTCGGGGCTTCCGGCCGCTGGTTCTCGGCCACCACAGGGAGACCAACACCTACATGGTAGCTTCGGAGTCGTGCGCCCTGTCGGCCGTCGGTGCTCAGCTGATGCGCGACGTCGAACCAGGCGAGCTGGTAAGGATGAGCAAAAGCGGCATAGATTCGCAGCAGTTCGCCAATGAATCCCCGCACGCGCACTGCGCGTTCGAATATACTTACTTTGCTCACCCTTCCAGCGTAATGGAAGGCGTCAATGTTTATGCGGCCAGGAAAAGAATCGGCCAGTATCTTGCCAAAAAATTTCCAATCGCCGACGCGGAAGTTGTGGTGCCAGTACCGGATTCGGCTCGCCCTGCCGCGCTGGGTTATGCCCAGGAGCTGGGCATTCCCTTTGAGGAAGGACTCCTGAAGGACAGGTACAGCAAGAAGGGTTCCATGCGGAGCTTTATCGAGCCGTACCAGAACAGTAGGGTGGAAATTAACAAGGGCATAATTCCCATTCGGGAAGTCATAGAAGGCAGGCATGTCGTGATCGTGGATGACAGCATTGTCAGAGGTACCAGCTCTGCAGAAATTGTCAGGACGCTCCGAAGGGTCGGCGCAAGAAAAATCAGCCTAGTCGTAACGTATCCCCCTATACGCTACCCTTGCTACGCAGGGATTGATTTTCCATCGCAGGAAGAATTAATAGCGTATCAGCAGGGGGCAACGGACCAATCTAGTTTTACGATTGGCATGCGAGTGGCGAAGGTGATAGAGGCTGATAATGTCGCGTACAACGACACCGCAAACCTCGCAAGGGCAATAGGCATGCCTGAAGAGGAGCTCTGCTTCACGTGCTCTACTGGGAACTACACGTCGCTAGGCGTCATGCCGGCGTTCAAGTCACGGATTGATATGAAAGGGGAGTAGCTAGATCCCTTAAATATTCTCAGTGCGTTCACCTTCCCGGATGCGCATCGCTTTTCTCGTTGCCATCGCGGCAGGGATCGTAGGTGTTGCCCTCGCAGCTATTGTGATTTCGACAATACCTACGAAGGATTATGACCTGAGCGTTGATGCGATGAAGGACCAGCAGACCCTCTTTACGGATGCAAGGGTTGTGCTAAAGAACACCGGCAGGCTCCCCCTTACGAACGTACTGGTAGACTATGGAAGCGAAAAGGAGCCTGCAATACCGGTGCTCCAGCCCGGCGAATCGAGGACCATACCGCCTCCCGAAGGGGTGCAGCTCGATAGCGTGACGGTCACTGCGGATCCCGGCATCAAGATTACTCAGCAGTACCGGACACCCTTCAAACTTCCCGGCATGATCGGCTCCTAGTGCGTTTAAATCACTAAAGTGTGGATCTAGTGAAGATATGAAAACTGATTCGCACTCTGATGCAGAACTGAGGTCATTCCTGAAACTGCAAAATATCGCCGTAGTTGGGATGTCAAGGCACGAAGGAAAGGCGGCGCATTCTGTTCCAAAGTATATGATCAACCACGGTTACAATGTCATCCCGGTCAACCCGCTAGCGACTCGGATCCTTGGAAGACGGTCATTTTCCAAAGTCAGCGAGGTACAGGATGATGTTGAAGTTGTAGACGTATTCCGACCATCTAACGACGTCCCGGCTGTAGTCAGAGACGCTGTCGGAAAGCAGGGAATCAAGGTGATCTGGATGCAGGAAGGGATATACAGCGATGAGGCCGAGCGCATTGCCAGAAATAACGGGATCAGCGTCGTGTACAATCGGTGCATAATGGTAGAGCATATGAGACTCATGGGTGGCACTGACTAGGTTAAATTAGACACTTGACCTCCATAATCATCAATGTCATCTCCAATCGAATTGATTCTGGAACAAGTCAAAACCACTTTGAATGACTTGGAGCGGACACAGAATATTTCCGCAAAGGTAGGCTTTGACAGAGATGCCGGCGTCATCAGAATTCATGCAGAAAGCTCTGACAATGTCCAAAGGGCACGCTCCGGTCTAGCAGAAGTTCTCGAGCTCGCCTACACCACCGCCGAACACCATCCCTATTGGTCCATCCTTTATCACGCCAATGAAATTTCGCGCATGCTCCTGGACAATTGGCAATCCGAGCTAACTTTGGATCAAATTGGCGAAATGACTTGGCGGGTCGACGAAATTAAGATGGTTTTGGGCAGGTTGGCTGTAAAGTAGAAAATCTTATCCGTCAGGGTGCCTATTGCACTACTTGTGCAGACACTTGTTGAAATACAACAGCGTAAAAAATGCCCGACAGACTACGTCTTGTTCGGTGTCCACCTGACCATGCTGGGCGCTTTCGTGACAATCATCGGATATCTTTCGCTTGCATGCCACCACTTACATTAGTGCACAGGATATAAATAATAACAGCGGAGTTTCAAGAGCATGATAAAGATAGGGATCATCGGTAAGACCAATACCGGAAAGACCACATTCTTCAATTCGGCCACGCTTTCAGCTGCCGAAATCTCGAATTACCCGTTTACCACGAAACAACCAAACATTGGCAATGCGCACGCAATCACGCTTTGCGTTCACAAGGAGTTCGACCTTAAGGACAACCCCAAGAACTCGCGTTGCCAGGATGGTTGGCGATTCATACCGATTGAACTGGTTGACCTGCCGGGCCTGATAAAGGGAGCGTGGGAAGGAAAGGGGCTGGGCAACCAGTTCCTTTCAATAGCCTCTCAGTCCGACGCCCTATTGCATATAGTAGATGCCTCTGGAAGCATCGATGCGTCCGGAAAAATCGCCGAACCAGGCAGTGGTGATCCCGTTGCAGACGTAGCCGACATCGAGGAGGAACTTGTGATGTGGTACCTAAAGATGTTCGAAGCCAATCGTGACAAAATATCCCGTGCGGCCGGTCCATCCGGGCAGGAAGCTGTTCCCGCTATAACCGAAATTTTCAGAGGGATAGGAGTAAAGGAGGAACATGTACGGCTTGCGCTCGAGCAGAACAACCTTGTCGGTAAGAAGGTTGACGAATTCGGGCCCCAAGCGACCAAGGACTTCTGCTGGTCCCTGCGAGAAATCTCAAAACCGACGCTCATTGTCGCGAACAAGGTGGACTTGCCTTCCGCTGCAGAGAATTTCAACCGGCTGCGTGAAGAATACAAGGACATGATCGTGATCCCTGCGAGCGCAGATGCCGAGCTGACGCTCAGGCGTGCCGAGGCCAAGGGAATCATTCGCTACATTCCCGGAGACGAGCGCTTTGAAATAAGCGACCAGACGAAGCTCAACGACAAGCAAAA
>CAZNOV010000012.1:17203-18459 GCA_964574725.1 uncultured Nitrososphaera sp.
GGAAGGGACGGGCTTCGGCTTCCGCTGAATTATCATCTAAAGGACAGAGATGTCCTTTCGATAGTTTCTGCAAGGACCAAGAAGAAGTGACCGCTCTCCGATGAATCCCAGTGCCCTCCATCGTGAAGTGGAAGAAATCCTGCGCCGGGAACTGTTGAGAGCGTATTCAAAGGAAGAAATACTAAACCTTTTGGCACCGAAAAATAGGGAAAAGGAATTGGAGCAACTGCTCGCCGAGCTCGAGGTCGCAAGTTCGCTGAGCAAGGAGAATCCAGAAATCTCTGCTACATGTCGGGGCGGTACAGTCTACTACAATTGGAACAGGATCCCCTAGCCTTCAGGGAAGACTGCGATGTTTTTCAGTGAGGAATAGATTGCCAAGTACCTCATGCCTCGCTCAGTTGTTCTGTATGCAAGATGCCTTCTTCCTTCATCGGCCAGCTCGACAATGAGTTTCTTGTCCAGCAAAACGCCAAGGTATTGCCGAAGCTGCCCGCTCGTAAGGTTTGCTTTCGTCAGGAGCTTGGTCTTTGTTATCCCGCCGTTAGCAGAATCCAGGATAATTGCCATTATGTCGGGTCTGCTGCGGTTTTTCACGTATTCCCAAAAGCATTTCTCGATATATGTTGTATTCGAATTAAGTTCCTAGACAACGCAGTAGATATTGTTTGATAAATTAGACGAATGGTTATATTATACAGTTCTAGGAGAAAAATTACCTGCTGATCAATGTCAAGACTAAAGAAGAAAAGCATCAATGAATTCATTTCGCTCCTCAACCAGTCGGCATCTGAATATATTTCTGGTCAGGAGCTGGCCAATAAAGCCGGAGTTTCGCGCAGTGCCGTTTGGAAACGGATCAGGAGCCTGCGAAAGCATGGCTACAAGATAGAGTCGCAGCACGGTCTAGGCTACAGGATGAAAGCCAAAACAGAATTTCCAGTACCATGGGAGCTCAAGAATGGACTCAGGACCTCATTCATAGGTAAGGAAATCATTTACAAGGATTCTGCAGACTCGACCCAGCGCATTGCCCTGTCCATTGCAGAGAAAAAGACCGATCCTCATGGTATCGTGGTCATCGCTGCACAGCAGGAAAAGGGAAGGGGGCGGTTGAAACGGCAGTGGATTTCTCCCCCCGGAGGGCTGTGGCTGTCCGTCGTTCTCAGACCTCGAATACCTACAGCAATGATAACTATCTTGCCGCTCTGCGCGGCAGTCGCAGTCAGCCACGCGGTAAGGGAGTGTACGTCTCT
>CAZNOV010000013.1:0-1666 GCA_964574725.1 uncultured Nitrososphaera sp.
TGCCACGCGCTGTGCGAAGTAATCGAGCGCGACGCAATGAGCATTGCAGAGTTGCGTGCAAGTGCCATCCCGTTTCACGTTCTTCGCGCAGTCGTTCATTCGCTCGGCTCGGCGAGATTTCAGGTGCCGCCGATCCCGAGTGACAGGTTCGTAGACGACCCAGGTATCTTTCCGGAAGTCGACATATCCGATATCGATTTTATGCCTGTCAGGAGTCTTGTTGAAAAGTTCAAAAAGGCAGGAATTTCTCTTTCGATCAAGGACATAACCTCAGACATCGGCATCCCTACATTCAACGCGAGCAGCGTCGAGTGGATTTCGCACGACTATGGTTATCTCGCTGAGGGTCACGGGACACATCCGGATGCAAGAATCGCGCTTCTAAGAGCCATAACCGAGGTTTCTCAAACAAGGGCAGCTAACATACAGGGAGCAAGGGACGACCTGCGCAAGATCAGGTACGGCGAGAGTAACACAGATGACAGGCGCGCTTGGCAGTTCATGCCATCGACCAAGACTATAAGATTTTCAAACGTAAAGACGTTTTTTAACGAAGACATTCTCGATGACGTCCAGCTGATCCTCTCTAGGCTCAACAACGTCGGGCTCCGTCGAGCCATAGTTGTGGATCTCACAAACCCGGAGATCAATGTTCCTGTCGTGCGCGCGATTGTGCCAGGCCTAGAGACCTTTAAAATTACAAAATCGGTGATGGGAATGCGCGCCAGGGCGTGTTTCAGGCAATGGGCAAGCCGGTAATATTTCTGGGCCCGTCCCTTGGCCATGATAAGGCAAGGAAAATTTTTCCCGACGCAGAATACCTCCCGCCGGCCAAGAAGGGGGACTTGCTAAGGCTTGCCACGGACACAGCTGTCAACAAGGTGGGACTAGTGGACGGAGTATTCCTGCAGGACTACCCTCCGACTCCTATCGAGGTGTACCAGCTTGCAAGGAAGGAAGGGGTGATTTTGGCGGGAGCTGCAAGCCTGGGCGCACTGAGGGCAGTCGAGCTTGAAAAATTTGGAATGGTAGGGATTGGAAGGGTGTTCGAGCTGTACAAGAGCGGCAGGATAAATGCAGACGACGAGGTGGCGGTAACGTTTGCACAAGGAGGCGATTACGAGCTGCAGTCAGAAGCCATGATAGACATACGATACAACCTGTTCCTGGCAAAAAAGAGAGGCGTCATTAGCAACAACACAAAAAGGGCGATAGCTGCCGTCGCGAAAGAGATCTATTTCCCACACAGAAACTATGCAAACATTCTGGAAGAATCGCGAGGACTGCATGGTGAGCTTGAAGGAGAGATCACGGCATTTCAGGATTATATCGTATCAAATAGAAAGAGCCTGAAAGAGAACGACGCAGTCAGGCTGCTAAAGTATTTCAGAGATGGTTCAACGAATTGATTCAACTGTTCTTCTTTACGGTAGAGAACCATATTCTTAAATGAGCATTATGCCGGTTTACGCGTGAATGAAGATATACACAAAGTCAGGCGACAAGGGCGAGACCGGCCTGATCGGAGGTAATAGAGTAGGCAAGGACGACCCCCGGATTATTGCCTATGGTGCCGTGGACGAGCTCAACTCTTGCGTTGGCGTTGCCGCATCCTATTTGAGGTCAAAGCCAGAAATATTTTCTGACCTTCTAGACGTATTTGTCA
>CAZNOV010000013.1:1766-18133 GCA_964574725.1 uncultured Nitrososphaera sp.
GCTCCAGCTGCCCGTACTGCCAGTCAAAATTCAAGGACAACGAGGAGTTATCAAAGCATATTGACAGGATCCATCACGGTTCGGGCCTTCTTGAAGGCGACCGCAGAAAATGGTAAAAGGAAACGATCTGAATCCTTTTTTCCAGTCCGTCATGCAACTGAAATCGGTAAAGCGGGCCGGCTGGGTATCAAAGCTTGGAATGGAAGGCGCGGAATCTGTTGCAGATCATAGCTTCTCGTTATGTGCAATAGCTATGCTCCTGTCAGATATCATGGGTCTCGATACCAAGAAGGCAATGAAGATGGTCGTACTGCATGATCTGTCCGAGTCCATAACTGGGGATTACATCCCCGGCGACATTAGGGCCACAGAAAAGGTTGAAAGGGAGAAAGAGGCGATGAGCGAGATCCTGAGCACCCTGCCAAGCGATGTTCGATCCGAATATCAACAGATCTGGGCCGAGTACTTACAGAACAGATCCGAAGTCGCTCGCTTTGTGCACAGAATAGACAAACTTGAAATGGCCATGCAGGCGAGAAAGTATGCCAGCAAGGGTCACGCGAAGGAACTGCTGGTCCCCTTTTTTGAGTCGGCAAAGCAAGCCGTGGGCGATGAAGGGGACATCGTGAACCAGATCCTGAGCTCTCTTTCAGATTCAAGGTCGACATAGTTCTTTCGAAATAATTCCTCAGTTAGGGGGATTTGGAAAAGCCTGCTAGGCAAATTTTCGGAACTAAAGATTTTAACGCCGGCATCGGTCAGCAGCAAGCGAATGCAGTATTTTTTGGCTCTGAAATTGGGGGAAAAGAGAGTCAAGGAAGCTCGGGAACTTCTTACGCGATACGCAGGTCACGCCTTGCCTGCCCTTGCCCTCAAGGATAACAAGGATAACACTTGGGAGCCTGTCGGAGAAGAGAACCTCTACGCCGTCGTCAAGGAGGACGCGGGATACATGATCGCCCTCTGTGACCGAAATGGCATCGCAAAGTCGATAGCCCAGTGGTTCACGGAGGATGTAAAGACCAAGATAGTCAGCAAACTCGGAGCAGAGCAGAACATGCAGGAATATTTCGGCAAGTTGTCACTGCCGATATAACTTTATTTACCGAACTTGGCTAGCCGGCATGATACCTTGGGGAAAGGGTTCGAACAAGAAGTAGAGGTCAGAGGACACCTCATCGACTCCATGATACTGACGCGAATATTCGACAGTATCATGGATCTAAAGGGAGACTTTCAGGTCCTAGAGTTCACAGTTGGTAAGAGAAAGAAAGACGCGAGCTATGCACGGCTTTTGGTAAAAGGCAGGAACAAAGATCACCTCGAGAACATACTGGGGCTTGTCTACAGGGAAGGTGCCCAGCCTGTGTCCGTTCAAGAGGCAACTCTGGTACCGGCTCCAAGGGACATGGTAATGCCTGATGACTTTTACAGCACCACAAACAACTCGACGCAGGTCTTTCATGCTGGCCGCTGGATTGACGTCGAGAACATGATGATGGACAAATGCATCGCAGTGGACACAAGAAGGAAAACGGCCGAATGCAAGATGGTGCGGGACGTGGTGAAAGGCGACATGATCGTGGTGGGCGAGCGTGGCGTCAAGATAATTCCCGAGGAGCGCCCGAGAGAAGGGGTTGACATATTCCAGTTCATGAGCAGCGCCAGCTCTAGCGAGCGCCCTACCCAGCACATCGCTCGCAAAGTTGCTGCTGACATCTACAACACAAAGAAGGGCGGCGGCAGGATAATCGTAGTTTCGGGGCCGGTTCTGGTTCATTCCGGCGCTGCCGAGGCACTTGCCAGCCTGATAAGGATGGGCTTTGTTGACGGTCTTCTTGCTGGGAATGCTATCGCGGTACACGATATCGAAAATTCCCTGCTGGGAACATCGCTCGGAATGAAGGTACGGGACGGCACCCTTGCGATTAGAGGACACAGAAACCACATGCAAGCGATCAACGAAGTCTTCAAGGCAGGCGGGATCAAGGAAATGGTCGAAAAGAAGATCCTGAAGAGTGGAGTGATGTACGAATGCGTGAAGAACGACGTCCCCTTCGTCCTAGCAGGATCTATCAGGGACGACGGGCCGCTGCCGGACGTTATCACGGATGTCGTCGACGCGCAAAGGAGGTACAAGGAGGTAACCAAGGGAGCAAGCATGGTTCTCATGCTTTCCACGATGCTTCATTCGATCGCGGTGGGAAACATGCTGCCGGCGTCAGTCAAGGTTGTGGCCGTAGATATCAGCCAGCCTGTAGTTACCAAGCTAATTGACCGGGGAACAGCGCAGGCGATAGGGATCGTTACGGACGTGGGGGTGTTCCTCCCAATAGTGGTGGATTTCCTGAAGCAGATAGTTAAGAAAAGGTAATCACATGTTCTAAGTAGATAAAAAAACTTGAGTGCTTGATACACGTACGGGAGTTAATGCCACGATTCGACCCTCTCTCCACAGAAGCTGCCCTTGCTCCGGAGGAATTGAAAAAGTGCCCGGTAGACAACACTTTCAAGATCATCGGCAAGAAATTTACGGTGCTGATCCTAAGGAACATGATCTACTTCAAGCAAAAGCACTTTAACGAATTCCTGAATTCGATTGAAGGGATTAACGCCAACACCCTTTCTACGCGTCTTCGCGAAATGGAAAGGAACAGGCTTATTGACCGGAGAATTTTCCACGAGACTCCCGTGCGGATCGAGTATACGCTCTCGGAGAAAGGAAGGGACCTTCTTCCTATTCTTGAGCAGATGGCGGCGTTTTCGATGCGGCACGCGCCAGAGATTTTCAGAGATGGTGAAGCATCTTCATTCCAGTCTGTTTGTGGAAGAGACCCTTACTCACTGTAGCAACTTAGAGAAATCTAATCTGGTGATGACTCTGTCACTTTACTGTTTATTAGTTCAGGGTGTCTTGTTCGAATCATGGGAAAAGCGCTAGAAACCGTGAACCGGTTCTACGATACGACCGAAAACAAAAAAGGAAAGGGTCTCGAGTCCATGCTTGCGGACAACATGACTTTTGTGGGCCCTCTTATGAGGACTTCTGGAGCTAGCGAGTATTTAGAGTCAACGAAGAGATTCCTGCAGATGCACAAGGCAACAAGGATGATGAAGCAGTTCGAGAATGGTGATGATGTCTGCTCAATCTATGAGATGGATATCGCTACACCTGCCGGGCAAATGATAACACTGGAAATCACGGACTGGATCCAGGTGGCGAATGGTAGAGTCACAAAGCAAAAGATCTATTATGACCCTCGCGAATTCGCGAAACCATTCGGGATGGGTTAATGGGTTACAACGAGAAACTGGCGAATCGCATCCGCGCTCTGCTCGGCAAGCGCAGGGGTTTCACAGAGAAGAAAATGTTCGGAGGAGTCACGTTCCTTCTCAATGGTCGAATGTGCTGTGGTGTGCATAAAGACGACCTTATAGTTCGCGTAGGTGCTGAAAAATACAAAGGAGCGCTGGGTTTATCACACACAAGACCGATGGACTTTACCGGTCGTCCGACCACGGGATTTATCTTCGTAGACCCCGAGGGTTGGTCGAATGACACCGTGCTAAGAAAGTGGTTGGGGATGGGAGTGGATTATGTATCTACAATTCCGAAGAAACGTACATCCACGCTAACGAAAAAACGACGGTAGACTGAGCAATGTTTACAATGGGACGGGGACAAGCCTAAGAATAAGAACGTATTAGGGCTCTGCATGGAAGGCCCGACTCACTCGAGACCGTCAGCAGGAAGAGGCAGGTGGTAAGAAGCATATTGGGTGAAAAAGAGTGGTCGCAGTGGCTAGACTTTGACTCCGCAAACATAGACACGGTTCCAGAATCCGCCGGAGTAGTCGTAACGCACGCCAGCATGAAAACGCTGTATATCGGCGGCGGCCCTAACATTCGGACAATGCTGGCAGATTTAGTTTCTGACGCCTGCGCCGGGAAATCAAAGCGCTTCCGCTACCTGCTGACAGCGGAGTACGGGACGGAAAAGGAGCGCCTGATCAAAGAATTCGCTGAAAAGCATGGAGGCAGCCTCCCACCATGCTTGGAAACCGCCGATAGCACCAAGACATGAATTTGCTACGAGGCCTCTTTCAGTCTTTTCTGGAGTAGTTCGAGCGCCGCCTTTGGGTCTGCGAGGCCCTTTGTGGCCTGCATCACCTTACCCAGCAAAAAGTTGGCAGCATTTGGATTGCGCTTTGCATCCGTTACAGCAGCCTCCTCGGACTTGAACACAGAATCGATTACCTTCAACAATTCGTTTTCGTCGTCAATGATTGATGCACGCATCTTCTTTGCAGCCTGGGAAGGCATTTCTCCTGACTGCACTATCTGGCCCAAAATCTGCTTTGCCGTCGACCTGTTTATCATCCCGCGGTCCACCATGCGGGCGAGCTCCGCGATATGTTCAGGCCCGACCTTGATTCCCAAGAGCAACGATCGTTCCTCTTTCTGCCGCTCGTCAATAAACCCCATCAAGTCCGTCACTATCCAGTTCGCTATCTCGATGGGCGACTCGTAGGTCTTTAGCGCGGATTCAAAAAAGTCCGCCAGCTCTTTGTTGTCGATCAGCACCTGCGCGACATGCCCCGAAAGCCCAAAACGAGTTACAAAGCGTTCCTTCCTGGCGTCCGGAAGCTCCGGCATTGAGGCGCGCGTAAGAGCGACGAAATCGCCGCCCAGCACTACGGTCGGCACGTCGGGATCCGGGAAGTAGCGGTAGTCCTGTTCCTCCTCTTTCGTCCTCGACTCCTTTGTCAGCTTCCTCGCGTCATCCCAGTGCCGAGTCTCTGACCTGACCTGCATGTCCCTAGAAGTCATCGTCCTCTGGCGGGTGATTTCGTATCGAAGCGCCTTCTCTACGTCGGCAAAGGAGCTGACATTCTTAATTTCAACCCTGCTGCCGCCTCCCACTGACACGTTAGCGTCGCAGCGAACAGACCCCTCCAGCTTTGTGTCACACACTCCCAGATGTTCGATGATCGAGGCTATCTTGTCCAGGAATAGCCGTACGTCTTTTGGATCATCAAAGTCCGGCTCCGTCACCACCTCCACAAGCGGCACGCCGGCCCTGTTGTAATCGACGAGCGCGTACGAGCTTGTTTCCATGCTGCCGGTTTCATAAACAAGCCTGCCGGGGTCTTCCTCGAGCTGCACACGTCTGATCCCTGCGCTTTTGCTGTCGCCGTACGACAGCCTGCCGTCGACTCCGATGCTCGTAACGCCGTATGCGTTGTACTGTGTCAGCTGAAAGTTCTTTGGAAGATCCGGATAAAAGTAGTTCTTCCTGTAAAACGCGATCTCTTCAGGTGTCCTGCAGCCAAGCGCCAGTGAGATCATGCCAGCAAATTCCACCGCCTTTCTGTTCAGCAATGGCAGTGTGCCTGGAAGTCCGGAGCATGTCGGACAAACATTGCTGTTCGGTTCTTTGCCGCGATAGTCGCATTTACAGGAACAGAAAAGCTTTGTGCCTACGCCTGTCAGCTGGCAATGGATTTCAAGGCCTATTCTAGTCTCCATTAAAGCTCAGGGCTCCTCTGCACGCCTGCGGCGCTTTCAAACAAGGAAGCAGCATTGAGCATTTTTTGTTCCTCAAACTGGTCAGCCATTACCTGCAGCCCGACTGGCAGTCCGTCGGCAAAGCCAGCCGGAACCGATATGGCAGGCACACCTGCAAGGTTGGCGACCACCGTATCAACGTCTACGAGGTACATCTTTAGAGGGTCGTCAACCTTTTCACCGATCTTGAAAGGCAGGATAGGCATCGTTGGTCCCACGAGGACATCGTGGGTTTTGAACAGCGACTTTAACTCTTTCCTGAGGAGCGATCTGACCTGCTGGGCCTTAAGGTAGTACTTGCCGTAGTAGCCGGAAGATAGCACGTATGAACCCACAATAATCCTCCTCTTCACTTCATCACCAAAATTACTCCGCACCTTGGCAAAGTACGAATTCCATTCGTATCCCTCGGGGCTCATGTCAAACCCGTAGCGGACATTGTCGTATCTTGCCAAGTTGCTGCTGGCTTCAGCAGTTGCTATCGTATAGTACGATGCCAGCGCGAATTCGACTGAAGGCAGCGAGACTTCTTCGCACCTGCAACCTTGGTCTGCGAGCATGTCAGCAGCGCCCTGGGTGATTTTTTCAACTTGCGGATCGGCTCCCTTCACGAACTCTTTAACAAGACCAACTCTAAACCCACCACTCTTACCATTCATCGAGTACGAGGGTTTGCCTGGGGCGGTAGTATTATCGCTCTCGTCGTAACCTGCTATCGCGTTCATCACAGATGCAACATCTGAAACGGTTCTGCCAACCGGCCCGATCTGCTCGAGGCTGTTGGCGTACGAGACAAGGCCGTATCTGCTTACGAGCCCGTAGGTCGGCTTCAGACCCACGACTGAGCAAAAGCTGGCCGGGCACCTGACCGACCCGCCGGTGTCTGAACCTAGTGACACGGCGCATTCAAGCGCAGCCACGCTTGCCGCGCTGCCTCCTGAAGATCCCCCGGGCACCCTCCCGATGTCCCACGGATTTCTTGTTGGTCCGTCCCTGCTAAATTCCGTGGTCGAGCCCATGGCAAACTCGTCAAGATTCGCCTTTCCGATCAGAATAGCGCCGGCTTCGTTTAGCCTCCGCACCACAGTGGCGTCGTAGGGAGGAAGATAATTTTCGAGCATTTTTGAAGCGCACGTTGTCTTTATTCCCTTTACGCAAATGTTGTCCTTGATGCTTACCGCTACGCCTGCAAGCGGGCCAACCTGTTCGCCGTCCTTTACCCTCCTGTCAACCAGGCGGGCCTTTTCCAGTGCCTCCTTTCCTTGGACGGTCACAAAGGCATTGACCTTCGGCTCCACCCTCTCGATTCTTTCCAACAACTGCTGGATGTATTCCTCAGCTGAAAACTCTCTGCTCCTTATCCCGGCCGCCACGTCAGCGGCGCCGAGTCGCCAAACCTCCATGTCAGGTCATCCGCGGGCCTTTCACAAACCCGTCCTTTCTGTACGTCGTGCCAAGGGATTCGGAGTCGAATTCTGCCGGCGTATCATCACGAAGATCAGAGAATTTTTTCCGAGTTGTGATCGGCTCTTGCTCCTGAAGAAGCGGAACCGTGTCAAGTGTGTCAAGGTACTTTATTATCTCCTCGATCTGACCTGTGTAGCGGTCAAGTTCGGCATCTGTGAGCTCGATCCTGGAAAGCCAGGCGAGATGCCGCACTTGGTCTCTGGTAACGGCCATTTCACGGTGCCAGCCTGTCTATGTCGCGCGGATACAGTGTCGCATCGCGGATGTTCTCGACCTTGGTCAGCGCCATCATGAACCTTTCCAAGCCCAGGCCAAAGCCCGCGTGCGGAGGGACGCCATAATCAAACACCCTGAGATGATAATCAAAAGCCTGCACCTTTAGACCCTGCTTTGCCATTCTTTCGACCAGCTGATCCTTCCTGTTGATTCTCGTGCCGCCGGAAGCTAGTTCGAGGGATCCGAACATCAGATCAAAGGACTCGCAGGTTCTTCCTGATTCGGAGGTGGAAGGCTTTACATAGAAGGGCTTGGCCGACGTCGGCCAGTCGATGATAAAGTAAAAGCCTTCGAGCCGCTCATCCTGAAGGGTCTTCAATGCCTGGGACGATATATCGTCACCCCATTGTACCCGCTCGCCAGCTGCCTGCAGCCTGTCAATCAATTCAGAGTAGGAGTACTTTGGAAATGGCAGCTCGACTGTAGGCAGCTGAAGCTCGATGGATTTCAGATCTTCTTGGTTCTTGTCCTTTACGGAACCTACTGCCTTGACCGTCAGGCGTTCGAGAAGAGACATTACATCGCTGTAATCGACAAAGGCGCGTTCAACGTCTATTGATATGGCCTCTGAAAGGTGCCTGTTGGTCCGGGAGGGCTCGGCCCTGAAGATTGGCCCGATCTCAAATACACTTTCAAAAGCCATCGTCAGCTGCTCCTTGTAAAGCTGCGGGCTCTGGGCAAGGAACGCCTCCCTGTCGTAGTAAAAAATAGGAAATAGCGCTGCTCCTCCCTCCGTCGCCGTGGCGATCATTTTGGGAGTATTTACCTCAATGAAACCCTCCATTGAAAGGAATTCCCTGATAGATCCCAGCACGGTCTGCCGAATCCGAAAAATTGAGCCAAGGTAATTCCGCCGAAGGTCGACAGCTCTCAGGTCGAGTCGCGTGTCGATCCCCACTGAGGAGGTCTTGCTCTGGACCATGAAAGGTGCAGCCTTTCTTGCTATTGAAAACGCTTTCAGCTCCGCTGGAACAAGCTCAGCGCCGTTTGGGGCCTTTTCCTCCTGCCTTACCTTCCCGCGTACGGCTATGGAGCTGTGTTCCTTGACCTCTTTGGCCATCTCAAAGATTGAGTCGCTGCATTCCCCTTTCTTGGCTGTGACCTGGATCTCTCCTTTGGCGTCTTTCAGGATGATAAACTGGATATTGCCATGATCTCGAACGCTGGAGACCCAGCCCATCACCACCACATCAGAATTGACATCGCCGTTAGTGGGCGGGTTGATCTCTGAAGAATAGTGCGTCCTCCTCCAGTGACCCAGATCTTCTTCCTGCAGCAATTCGCCCAATTAAAGACTGCTTGTACCGTGGAGGTTAATTTAACCTTACCAGCAACTCTGAACGCATCATCGCGCTGCCGTACTGAACTACCGGTATAGTCGCACGCGAATTCGTTTCAGAATTTCTTGGATGTTATTTCATCGGAAATACCCTCTATTACGCCTCTAGCGGAGGCACTCTTCACCACGCCGGTGACAAAGTGAGACCTGCCTCCTCCACGTCCTGTGTCGCTGGCAAACTTTCTGAAAAGCGCGTTACAGTCTATCTTTGACATGTTTTCATTTCTTGCAAATACAACAGTCGCAATCTCAGGGCCGACATTGCCTACGATGACCGCGGTACCTTTGCTCGCTATCTTCCTGCCTGCAAATTCGAGAATCTGATCGTCCAAAAGGCTGGAAAATACTCCCTTGAATAAAGTGAGGTGTCCAAAGTTCTCAGGCTTGATATCTTCCAGTTTTTCCCGGCTGAGCGCCCTGAGTTTGGCTATGCTGGATTCGTGTTCTGCCTTGATCCTCATGGCCGTGTTTTCCACCGTATTGATATTCGCACCAAGCTCGCTGCATACTCTAAGCAGCGTAGCCGATAGAAAGACGGCAATCTCCTTTGCCGGCCGGCTGACTGCAAAGTCTACTTCGTATTCACTTCCGGTTTTCGACACCCTGGTGACAAGAAAGAACTCGCATTCGCTCAGGTTATCTGCATGTTCCATCGCACAGGCAGCGGCATCATGATTTTCGATCTCTACTACGCGCACTTTGCCCGAGATTCTCTCCTTGTTCGCTCGGAGGTTCTGTATCTGATTCTTTGCCTCTTCAAGTGATTCAAAAGTGCGCTCGCTGACCTTCCTGCCCTCCGCTATCAGCGAGTTTACCTCAGACTCGGCCTTAATCACGTCATCGATGCGAAGTTGCGGAATTACAATAAATGCCGTATTGCCGGAATCACCGTGCTCCACTTTGCGCACGCGCAGTGTTTCGCCAAGAATTCGCTGGAGGGCGCCTATGAAGGCATGCTCAGCAGTGTGGGCAATTCTGTCATGCACACGAGCCTTGATTCTGCGGAGCTATAAATGTGGCATTGTCGGAACGAAGGATTTTAACCTCCTGTCAACAACCTTTTGGCGTCTTGGCTAGAGCCGCTGCCGCGGGAGGCAAGCTTTCGATTGCAACCCTGGGCTCGCACTGCGCTCTACAGGTTTTGAAAGGCGCAAAGGACGAGGGCTTTAGGACGCTGCTGGTCTCCGAAAGAAAGCGGCTTGCTCTTTATCGCAGGTTTGCGTTTATTGATGAAATCATAGAGGTGGATGGCTTTGATGAAATTACAGGCGACAGATGCCGCAGGCGACTGAAGCAAGCAAACGCGGTTCTGATACCGCATGGAACGCTGATCTCACAGATGTCATCCGATGAAATTGAGAAAATTGACACTCCCGTATTTGGCAACAAGTGGATTCTTCGCTGGGAAGCCGACAGAAATCTCAAGGAGAGGCTGATGCGCGAAGCGGGCCTGAAAGTCCCTGCTCAGGTGAAATCCAAGAGCGACATCAACGGGCTCTGCATAGTAAAGCTCCACGGCGCGGCAGGAGGCCGCGGCTACTATCTTGCGTGGAATCGCGACAGCTTTGAAGAAGGTGCACGCCGACTGACGGATCAAAAGTCGATCCGGAGCGAAGATGATCTCTACATACAGGAATTCATCAGGGGTGTCCCTGTGTACCTGCAATACTTTTACTCGCCTGTCGGGCGCACCCTTGAGCTTTTGGGGATTGACAGAAGGTACGAATCCGACATTGACGGGCTTGGCAGGATCCCTGCAAAGCAGCAGCTGGGAGCTGGGGTGGAGCCATCATACAACGTCATCGGAAATCTCCCGCTCGTCTTGCGTGAATCGCTGCTGGATGAGGTCTACGGGATGGGAGAGAGTTTTGTGAATGCCTCAAAGCGTCTGGTGCCACCCGGGATGACAGGACCGTTCTGCCTTGAGGGAGTGTACGACAGCGAAGGCCGCTTCACGACCTTCGAATTCTCCGCAAGGATTGTCGCAGGCACCAACCTATACCTGGACGGGTCGCCGTATTCTGGTTTGCTCTACGACGAGCCTATGAGCATGGGAAGGAGGATAGCCCGGGAAGTAAAGATCGCAAAGAAAAAGGGCAGGCTGCGCGACGTACTATCATAGGCAATCAAAGTAATCTGCGTCTGTACAACCGAATAGCTATCTTCACTATCATTATTGCCGATGCACCCGCGGTGGCTAAGACAAAGGCGGATGTGCTAACCGGCAGCAGAACGGGCGATAGCAGGATCGTGGCGGCCAGAAAGGTCGCCGAAGAGACAACGATGACAAGCAGCAATCTGGAGCTGACCCTTTTGCTCGAAGCAATTCCTGCAGGCAATAGGTAAACACAGCCGATGAGCGCACTCGCGGTGGTGCCGGCCAATACGGCACCGGCCTCTCCACCAACCAGCGAATGTGAGCGCTCTGCTGCCAACAGGATGCCGAACAACGGGTACAGCCCCGCCTTCACAATTGCCTGCAGCCACGGCTGTTCCCTCTCGTAGTCAGCCACCTGAGGGCTGAACGAATAGTAAATTGAGTTGAATGCGTTCATGAATGCAGAGCCAGATGAAGTGGAGAGGATGTAATGATCGCGGAAATTGCGCAGATATTGTACCTGCGGCGTCAGCTCCGAGCCAAATGCTGCGGTGGCTACGAGGCAACCGGTAGGTTGTGGGGAGGACTGCGGAGGAGGCGGATTCGTGCCCTGAAGTATCTGAAGATCAATTTCTACACTCTCTGTTTCCCCGTTGATATTGTTAGCAATCAACGTTGCAGTGCCGGGCTCTGAGAATGTAAATTCGTGGGAATATGCTCCAAAGTCTGATGAAAGCCGCTGCCGGTGGATCTCATTGCCATTCTGCACAAGCACGAAATCAAAATAGGAGTGACGACTGAGATCCCCGGTTCGCGGATCCTGCAGGTTCATGACAAACCTAGTGGGTACGCCAGTTTCAATGATCTCGGGCCCCCAGGAGAGCTGGAACAGGTACTTTTCTTGTGGCGCAGACATCAGGTCGAGTGGAAAGTTTGGCTTTTCCGCAGCTTTGAGAGAAAAGACCGCGACGTCGTCATTCCCTCCAATTGAGTCGGCTATGAACGAGAGTCTCGCGTTAGAAACTACAAAATGCACGACCCGGTTTTCCTCAGAGGTGTAATCATCTATCAGTATCGAGTCTGCCGGAAGCACAACACCGTTAAGCGTCCCGCTGTAGCTATTTGTACGCAGCTCACTTACGACCTTTGGAAACTGCACTTCCATGTGAAGCACGCTGACCTGATTTACGTAAGCCCGGTCCCAGTTGAACGGCATCGCAAATGTAATCGTGCCATTCCGATAGCTGAAATCTGTAACGTCATCGTAATAGGTCTTTATTACCATCTCCTGCTCGCCTTGCGGCGTTTCCGCCTTGAAGTAAAGCGAATGCGAAACGCTGACGTAGAGGTCGAACTGTATCCCCTGCTGCAGCGCGATTCCTTGGCTTCCCTGCTCCAAGGTGACGGTTATGTGGTAAAGGCCGCCTGTTGCAAGTATCCCACTTCTTAACTCAATTGGATTTCCAAGGCTTACCTCGATCTGATCCATGGGCTTGGCGGACTCGCCGGTGATAAACCAGCCACTCACGTCCTTGTCAGGGACCAGGTTTGCGAAGACTATTCCATCAGAAGCCTTGAAGCGCTGGTCGAGCAATGTCTTGTTGTGCAGCTCTACAACTACCCTGTAATCTATGCCACCGGTGGTGACGTTGTTATTTTCATCATGGGTCCTAATCAAGAGGGTCGGCCTGTCGGAGGATGCGGGAAACGGAATTGAGGCTGGCCTGATGATGGCTTCTACAGTAACCCGTTTTTCCTCGACTGTAACGGGAATCGCTTGATCCTGTCCAAGTCCATGGCCATAAGCATTGATAGCAGAGGATACTGACATAACAAATGCCAACAGCGCGAGCGTGACGAAGCGTCGCTTCACAACTCCACTGGAAAATGAATGCAAATTAAAGATTTGGAGAGGATGCTACGAAGGCTTTATGCGAAGTGCGCTGCGAATATTGCGATTCAGGTCTGTCGCGCTTTTGACGTAAGCGAGAGCGCTGATTATTATGCCAGCCGCTATCCCGGGTCCTGCAACGTCAGAGAATGAAAACCCAAGCTGCGGTATCGGACTGGTCGGCCCATCCTGCTCACCCCCGTCAACAGGTCCCGACGCCGGCTTGAAGCTTGTCGTAATGCTACCAAGAGATGCTCCGCGCTGAGCGGCAAACCAGATCCTGCCCTTGTCGTCGGAGGTTATCCACTGAATAAAGGATCCGCTTATGGGTATTCTGACTTCCGTCGAGGCGCCGCTTCTGGGATCAATTACTGCGATGCTGTCTATCTCATGCTGCGCGAACCACAGGTTGCCATAGCTGTCCATCGCCATGCCAAAAGGCAGACCAGCATCATTTACCACCGGGTACTCACGAAAAGTTAGGAATGACGGGTCAAATGCCAAGATCGTGTCGCCGCTGTGCTCTGAGATAAAAATTCTCTCGCCTCTGGGATCGGGAAAGACCGCAGTGGGTTCATCGAGCTGATGCCTCTGAACTGTGGGCGCGTATTCCGTGATATTTCCCGAGACAGTGTCGATCATGCCTATTTTTCCAGCCGCCTCTGCAAACCAGATATTCCCATGTCTATCAGCGGCTATTCCAACAGGCGTCGAAGCAATTGTTGGGACTGCGAACGAAGTGAATTGCTCGCTGGAGGGCTCAAATCTTACTACCTTGTTCGCCTGCACGACCGGCATCCAAAGGCTTCCCTCCGTATCCATTGCGAGCCCCGAAAGGATGCCCTCATCGGGAACGTCGAAGTATCTTGTGGCATTGCTTTCAGGGTCGTAATGACCGAGCATACCGATTCGGGGGGATATGAACCACAGATTTCTGTCCGGAGCTAACACTGTCTGCGTTATCAGATCGGCATCCTTGATGTTGTGAACGGTGTAGTTGCCCGTTGACATGTCGAGCTGCCAGATTCTTCCGCTCCCCGGCAGAGTGTCGCCGACCCATATTGATTGCCTCGACGCGTCGAACACAGGAAATAGTGGGAGGCTCATGACAGGGGTCTTGTATTCCTTAACCGCAAACTCGAGGTTGTCGATGAGCGGCTTGACATCCACGTCCATCGTTGAAATCATGTTGCTCCCTTCCGTGTTCACTCCTTCGATCTCGACCGCCCAGGTGCCCGGTAGGCTGAACGCAGCATCAGCTGCGAACGTTCCCGCTGACTGCTTCTTTGTCTCAACGGCTATTGGTCCAATGCCTCTTTCGAGCTGCGTGAGCTTGATAGTGGCAGACTCGATCCCGGTGACGCTGTTTCCATCTTGATCTTGAAACGAAACGATGAAGCCGTTCTGGCCTACTGCAAATGGGTTTATCGAAAGCTTGATTCTCCCTTCTGCCAGATACGCAGTCCGAACTAGAGTGGGAACGACCTCCTCGGCAAAAGCCTCCTGCTCGCCTGGATCGCGCTGGTAGGATGGAAACTGGCCTGAAGGGAGTGCCCCATTTGCCATCAGTGACACCATCAGCAGGAGTGCAATGCCCACCGCCGCTTCTGCTTTTAGCGTCTTGTCGTAGTTTCTTATGCCCGGAGCAGCGAGCTGGGAGCCTCCGGCCATGACTGACACCGCCTTTTTCTGGACTACAAACTGCGAATACGCGCCCAAAGCAACCATCACGCCGGCAAGGGTAAGTTTTATCGCAAGTATCTGGCCATAAACAGAGGCCAGGGTTAGCGACAGGTCACTTTCAAGTGAGGAAAGCAGGATAGGTCCGGTTATCACTGAAATTCCAAGCAGCGTAACCACGATAACTGAAAACCGCGGAATCAGCAGCGATATCGCGGCCGATCTTGACCTTTCATCCTTGATAGAGAGCAGCTTGGGAACTGCCGCAAAGCCAAGTAGTATGAGGCCGCCTATCCAGATCGAGGCTGCGGCGTTGTGGAAAAAGTCAAGCGCGATAACTGCCATCTGCTCCGTGGCCGCAGCATGGGCGATCAGGCTGGAAGTCACAAGCACTGCAAGTCCGATGATGAGCAGCGCGTACATTTCAGCTCTGCTGGGGGCGACATTGTTCTTGGAAATCCTGCGGTAAACGAAGACCGCGATCGCCATCAGGATTGACGACTGGAGCATCCGAGTGATCCACACGTTGCCGAACTTTGTGGCGATCGCTTCCGGTACGCTTGCCTCTATTGAAATCGCTTGAACAATTGTCATCGCGATGCCAGAGGCAAGCACGAGGCCAGCGCCGACGATGATAATCTTCATCATTGTCCTATCGATGCTTACCCTGCTCTGGGACAGGGCGCTCGCAAGCCATGGAACCCTTCTGATGGGCTTCCACAACCAGAGTGTTCCGAACGCGGCGCCCACAGCCATCACCTGACCCACCATGCCTGGGAACCTGGACGCAGAGTAGCCCGGCTCCAATGGCGACTTTCCCGGTTCTGGAGTGATGATCGTTTCAGTCCCGACGCCGAAAAGGAATGTTTGTTCAACTACATGGCCGTCCACCGCCGAGAGCACACGCGTGCTCACAGTGTATTCGCCTCTAGGGAGGTTTGGCTGCATCGTCACGGCTATTGACGCAGTGTCACCCTCAACATTGTGCGGGTCGTTAGCGTCCACCCTGCTGCCGTCTGGTCCGAGGACGGACATCCTGCTGTAGCTCAGCTCTATGGGTTCGCTGAAGAATACTCTGACCTCCGCCGGTGAGCCCCTTATGCTCTGAAAGGCTCCCGGTGACGAGTCGACCTGAACTGGATGGGCAAACGAATTCTGGATCAGGCCAGAGAACAGCAGCAGGATGACCATTATGGAAACAAGGGAGATGCAGAGTAGTTTCAGCCCGTCGACAACCACAATCGAAATATCTTGCGGACCTTATTTGACTCTTACCCGATCACTGGCGCAAACACCGAAACCCACCTAAAGATTATAAATATTGCAATTCAAGTTCATCTTGCATGAAGAAAGTCGTTCTGTCTGTACTGATGTTCTACGTATTGCTCTTCAGCCTTGCTAGTTTTCCCCAGGCACTAGCCCACGAGGAATGCGAGAGCGGAGACATAAAGTTCGTCGGCGGCTGGGTCAACGAGCCTCCAGTTGTGGATCAGCTCAATGGCCGCCGCCGGGGGCAGCGCCTGCCGCCAGGTGCCGCCCGCCGCCTCGCAGGCGAAGAGGCACAGGGCTGGGCGCACGGCCTTGCCCGTGTTGGCAGCGACGGGCCGGCCGGCCTCATCCTGCCAGCCCATGTGGTAGCGCAGCATGTCATACAGCGGCAGGTCCCCACCCGCCAGGGCCTCCCGAAGGCGGGCATCGATGGCAGGCCGATATCTGGAGAGCACCTCGGGGACTTCCATGTTGGGCACCCCACGGTTCCCCGGGCTCGCCACGGGCCGGTGGAGCTGCGTCGGCCGTTTCTACCGCGGCAGCCCCAGGCCCCGCTGGGCGATGACGTTCTTCTGGATCTCCTGGGACCCGCCGCCGACCTTGCAGGCGGTGCTCAGATAGGCCTTCATGACGCGCCCCCGCAGGACAGACCAGCGGTTGTCCCGGTCCAGTTGCCCGTAGAGGCCGACGATCTGCATGGCCCGCTCCGCCAGGGCCGCACCGGCGTCCACGGAGAACATCTTGGCGATGGAGGCCTCCATCGAGCAGCTGCGGCGCAG
>CAZNOV010000014.1:0-3785 GCA_964574725.1 uncultured Nitrososphaera sp.
TTATCGGCCTCACATACATTTCTACCGTGATTTTCGTAATTACTGTTTTCTTGACAGATCTGGTCTACGCCTACCTTGATCCGAGGGTCCGGGTGGGTGGAGCGGAAGGATTCGGAGCGCAGTAGGCGGTTCAGGATGGCTGTAAGCGACATACTTTCTCGAAAGGAGATAGTTACGGCTTTCAGGCACTCCAAGGCAGGCATGGCTGGCGTAGTCATCCTGCTGATCCTGCTCCTTCTCTCGTTGTATGCCGCAGTGGGGGTTCCGCTTGAATCATACAAACAGTGGAATAACCCCAACTACTGGTTGGATAATCCCGCTCACGCTGCGCCGGCCTGGACAAATATCGGTGTTTTCGGGCCAAAGTCAGCAGAGCATATAATAGTGCCATCTTCCGCTGCTTCAGTCTCCGAATCTGTCAGTGACGGCATAAGGGTCGTAACCTATTCTTACAGGATTAATTTCGCATACAACTCCTATCCCGATGATTTTAGTCTACCATATAGAATCAGCTACCAAGCAACACCTCCGATATTGCAGCTCGATGTACTTCGCCCGGACGGACTACAGATGCAGATCTACTATTCAGCACTTCCTCGGACTTCTTCACAGGGCGATGACATTTCGGGAAGGCTCCGTTCTACTGATTCGTCTATCACTGACAACTTGCGCTCGTATCTCGGAGAATACAGCTACAGACAGGACGCGCGCAGACCTCAGAACATGATATTCTCCGATGTCGACCGGCAAACCGTCCTGAAAGGGACATACATCTTTAGGGAAACCTTCTACTTTTTTGAAGATTCTGATTCTGTTAGAGATTCGAAGTTAATAGTTGGCGGAAAGGTTTACGGCCTGATGGGAACGGACGACTTGCGCCGTGATTTATCCTACGGAATCTTCTGGGGAGCGCCTGTGGCTCTCTTCATAGGCTTAACGGTCGCAATAATTTCTACTCTTATCGGCCTCATCTATGGCGTGATTGCAGGTTACAAAGGCAGAAGAACTGATGAAGGATTGATGCGCATTAGTGATCTCTTTTACGCCTTGCCTGCTCTTCCATTGCTCATAATTCTAACGATATCAGTAGGGAAGAGCATATTCCTCATTACCGGGTTTCTCTTAATTTTTGCATGGGTTGGAATGGCGAAGGTCAGCAGGAGCATGGCGCTGCAGATAAGGAATCTTCAGTATGTCGAGGCAGCAAAACTGATGGGAGAATCTGACATCAAGGTTGTATTCAAGCACGTGATACCTCAGCTCATGCCATTTGCGCTCGCAAGCATCGCGATTTCAGTCCCCGGGGCAATCCTCGGCGAGGCAGGGCTCAGCTTTCTTGGCCTTGGAGATCCGACGATACCTACCTGGGGAAAAATCCTGCATGACGCCAATCAGGGAAGCGCTGCCTCCAGAGGTTTATGGTGGTGGGTGGCTCCGCCGGGGCTCATGATCGCGCTCACAGGACTTGCCTTTGTTTTGATCGGGAGTGCACTCGACACCATCGTAAATCCTAGGTCAAGGAGAAGGTAGTGGATGCCTCAGGACTCATAATCTTCATCACCAGATGATCAGCCGGCTCTTCCTACACTTCATCAGCATCCGACAAGAAATCCGCCGTGCTATTCTATAACTCTTAGCCCTTTACCCGCACGATCTTGATCCTCTCAAGGACCTTCCAGTACTCGACTTCGCGGCCCTGCACGTCGCCCTGCGCGAGCCTCTCTTTTATCTCGTCCTCAACTGCAGTGGTCTCGAACGTCTCAAAGGTCTCCAAATCCATGATCTGAAGGGTGTCGCCTTGCTTGGAGATAATCTGTCCGCTGCGCTTGTCGATGAGCGGAACCTCGACCTTGGTTGACACCGGGCCCACGAAGGGATGGGGCCGTTCGTCAAAGACCCCCACCGCGGTGATTCGCGCTTTTGCCGAGCCGTGCTTGCCTGGCTTGCTGTGGTCGTACGAAACAATCCGGCACGGCTCGCCATCAATAATGATGTATGATCCAACTTTTAGCGCACCAAGATCCATCGGCTTGCTCATGAATCAAAAGGCAAGATAAAACGCTGCGTATTTAACGTTTTACTTGAGTTTTTCTAGGATTGAAAAGCTGACAAGGTTGTTGAGCGAAATGCCCTTCCTTGCCACGTCGCGCCGTGTGCGCTCGCAATATTTTTGATCCGTCTGGTGAGTTTTTTCGCCCTCGACTTCCAGTATCACAAGGTTCTTCGAATATGGGAATGTGAACTTTGGCTGCTCTGCAGCAAACAGCTGCATCTGCGCGAGGCTTGCCTTCTTGACTCTTTCGCGCCGGGCGATCGCATTTGCAAGATCGCCTATGGCCGGGTCGCCGTTGGTGTATTTCGTGAAGTAGAGTGAAACGTAATTTAGTTTGTCACCGGCGCGCTCGAACAACGGGCCGGAAAAACTGAACATGAATGAAAGCCTGTCCATGTTGTTCTTACTGATGTCCGCGAGTACCGTTTGCATATCCTTGAATGATGCTAGGATGTACGTGTTGGCCTTGTTGGGAAAGTACGCGACGCTTTCCTCTGCGAAAGTTGCAGTTGCAAAATAAATGTCGAGAAAGTTGTCGCTTTTCTTCCAGTTTTCGATCAGGGACGATGACTGCCTGTCATGCGGAGTGCACAGGTAGCCCTGCATGCATCCCCCTACGGAATCCGCCAACCCTATTGACAGGTAAGGTGGCTTGTATTTATGCACTTGGGCAAGTTCGTTACTGTCGATCAGCCCGGTAATTACATGGATTTTCCCAGCCAACCGAGCCTTCTGAAATACAATACCATAAACAGGGCAATGCTTGACGACGATGCAAGCACAAATACCAGCGTAGTATACGGCCCAATCTGCTCCCACACCCCGGTCTGTAGTCCTCCTGGCAGGTTGACGTTCATACCGTAGAAGGTGCCGATGACGGTTGCAGGAATTGACAGTGTGAATACAATTGTTAGTACCGCCAGAATCTTGTTTGTCTTTTCCTGGCTCAGCATGAAATCAGTGTCCTTGTAAATTTCCACGGTCTCCTTCGCCTCCTCCAGCGTCTCAAATATTTTATCCACGTGGTCCTGGACATCCTTGAAGTAAGGCGCAAGGTTGTCTTTGGAAAACCGCTGCACGTCTTTTGTCAGGTCAACGATTGTCCGCCGCAGCGGGATAACGATCCGGCGAAGCGTTGTTATCTCTCTCCTCAACAGGGAGATCTGGCGTGGTATAGAGATCCTTTCGTCGAACACGCTGTCCTCTATGTCATCTATGTTTCCGACAACCTTCATGAGGATATGCAGAAGATCGTCCACCACAAAGTCGATCACCTTGTGAAGGAGGTAGCCCGAGGACTTGCCCATGATGTTCTGGCGCTGCCGCTCGTCGTTCTTGCACTGGTTGAAGAGCTCCTCGACAGGCTTCAGGTCGCCGTGGTGTATGGTAACGATGTAGTTAGCACCGACGAATATCGAGAGCTGGGTGAACAGGAACCCCTTTTCCTTGTCAGGAGTTGGAAAATGCAGTATGACAAAGATGTGGTCCTCGTAGCGGTCGATTTTTGGGATCTGGATCTTTGAGAGGCAGTCCTCGAGGTTCAGCCTGTGGAACGGGTACCGCTGCCCGAGAGCGTTCATGTCTGCCGACGTGGGATTCTTTAGGTTTATCCAGAGTACGCCGTTGTTGCTTATTGTTTCGAACTGCCCCTGTTCGGACACCGTGGTACCCTCATCCCTTCCTGCTGCGTAGCAGCAAGTGGGGTTATAAAAAAGTGTGTCAGCCCATGGCT
>CAZNOV010000014.1:3885-16668 GCA_964574725.1 uncultured Nitrososphaera sp.
AAGAACATGACGGGGTGGAAACGAAGGTCTGTCATCATGCCAGCAACTATTCTCTTGACCCCTTTGTCATACTCGATCAGCGTAGTTGGGAAAGCGTGCTTAACAATCGAGTTCTTGTCAAAGACGTACTTTACTCCCTTTCTCCGCGCTTCAAGGGTGAAAACAAGGTCTTCGATGAAGCTATCCCTGAAGCTCAGGCCATATTGGGTGAACGCTTCTTTCTTGAACGCGCTGCAGGCGCCGCAGTGGACCGGGAATCTCAGCGCATTCATAGAAAATATCAGAGCCGGAAAGCTGATCCAGTGGGCCTTGGAAATGAAATTCGAATCCGACGTGGGAACCGCATAACCAATGACTCCCATCACGTCGCCGCAAAAATTCTGATTTAGCCTTGCAAGCCAGTCCTTTGGAGCAATGCAGTCGGCATCGATGAAGGCCAGTACCTCGCCCTTCGAGTGCTTTATTCCGATGTTTACCGACTCCCATTTCGGGCTGTTGCCATGTCTTTCGATAAAGATTATGCTGCCGCTGTCGGCGAACTTTTTCAGAATGGAAGTACTTGCGCTGTCGCCGCCTCCAACGACAATTATTTCCACTTTATCCTTGGGGTAACCCTGCGCGAGCAGAGATTCAATGCATGTGCCAGCCCTTTTTCCCTCCTTCCAGGAAGCTACAATGACGCTGGTAAACGGCGCATAGGAATAATTCTTTGCCGGGAACCGATGGACCGATACCAGGATAATCTGGGCCACAACATAGCAGGTCCATATCAGACCTATCAAGACGCCAGGTTCCCAGCTAGGTTCATCAGATTCAAAGAAATATTCCAGAATAAGCAATCATGAGGCATGATAAAAATACTGCGCCAGTGCCGAAAACAGTCCGGAGGGATTCAGCCTGTCACCTAATTGTTTCCACCCGGCACAGTAAACGTATTCATAGTCCGTGCGCCGAGCAATACGTGTTGCAGCGGGTTGAACGTGCGGGGTACGCAGAAAGCTTCAGCACTATTCTTGAATCCGTCGGCCTCCGCAAGGGTCACCTTGTCCTTCCGGTGTTTGTGTCAGAGAAGCAAGGCAAGATCGATTCGATGCCGGGCATGGCCATGATCCCAGTTCGTGAATTGGAACGCCATGTGCAGCAAATTACCGACAGTGGCATCAGTTCCATCATCCTGTTCGGCGTACCATCAGCCCGTGATGCCAGCGGCATTTCTGCGGCGGACGAAGACGGAATAGTCCAGAGAGCGGTACGCGCCATCAAATCTCGATTTGGTTCTTCGGTAAGTATCATGACTGATGTCTGCGTGTGCCAGTACAACGCGTCAGGGCACTGTGGGATCGTGCAAGGTGGCCGCGTCGAAAATGATTCTACGATCCATTTGTTGACTGAAATAGCGGCCAGCCATGCGGAAGCCGGAGCCGATTTTGTAGCGCCCTCCTCCATGATGGATGGCCAGGTATATGCAATTAGAACGGTACTGGATGATAGAAGGCTTGGCACCGGAATACTTTCTTACTCTGCCAAGCACGCCTCGTCGCTGTACACGCCGTTTAGAGCCGCCGCGTTCGCAAGGCAGAATCTCAAAATCGACAAGTCTTCATACCAGGTTTCGTACGCGAATCCAAGACAGGCAATGCGGGAGATAGAAGCGGACATCCGCGAAGGGGCTGACATGGTGATGATCAAGCCGGCCCTTGCTTACCTTGATCTGATAGCAATGGCAAAAGATCAGTTTGGATTTCCGCTAGCAGCGCAAAATGTCAGCGGCGAGTACGCAATGATAAAACAAGCCGCGTTGAGAGGCTGGATTGATGAAGAGGAATGGAAAATACACTCATTGGCATCGATAAGGAGGGCAGGCGCTGACAGAATTATCTCCTACTTCTCCCTCGATGTGGCTGAATATCTCTAGCATCGCAACACAATTATATATCATTCTTGTCGCAAACGGAAATGTCCCGCGGTAGCTCAGCCTGGTAGAGCTTTCGGCTGTAGATGTCGGCTTTGTCATTAGCTGACCACGTGAAGCAGCCTATCGGGCGCACAACTCGGCAGTAACCGAAGAGTCGCAGGCTCAAACAAAGTGGCCCAAGCCTTTTGGAGCAAATCCTGCCCGCGGGATACATAGTTATTACCGCTAGGGAGCAAAATTTCACATGCAAAAGATTGAAACTATCAACCCTTCAAACGGGAAGGTCATCGAAACTTATGATAACGAATCCCCGGAGGTTGTCAGCGGGAAAGTCAAGGCGGCGCGGGCTGCATTTGAAGGATGGAAAAAACGAGATCTTTCCGAGCGGGCAGAACTCATTCGCAGGCTCGGCCGCGTCATGCGAAGGAACAGGGAAGAGTATGCGAGGCTTGTCACCGAGGAGATGGGCAAGCCCGTACGCCAGTCCCTTGCTGAGATCGAAAAATGTGCTTGGGTCTGCGACTATTACGCGGAGCACGCAGAAGTATTTCTCCGCGACGAAGTGATCCCCACTGAATTTCGTAAGAGCTTCATTTCGTTCGAACCGCTGGGCGTCATCGCATGTATCATGCCGTGGAACTTTCCGTTCTGGCAGGTCATGAGGTTTGCAGTTCCGGCTCTCACGGCTGGAAACGTCGGCGTCCTCAAGCACTCGAGCATCTGCCTTGGCACCGCCCTGAAGCTGGAGCAGGCGTTCACTGATGCAGGCTTCCCCGAGAACGTGTTCCAGTCTGTAATCGGCGATTACAGGGCCGGAGAGGCGCTGGTGCAGTCGAATATCGACGCGGTATCCGTAACAGGCAGCGTCAGCACAGGAAGGCGTGTGGCCGAGCTGGCCTCGAAGGACCTGAAAAAATACGTGCTGGAGCTAGGGGGGAGCGACCCGTTCATAGTACTCGAGGACGCGGATCTGAACCAGACCGCCTACATGGCCACGCAGTCCAGGCTTTTGAATACCGGCCAGAGCTGCATTGCGGCCAAGCGCTTCATAGTTGTCAAGGAAATCGCCGACAAGTTCACAAAGTTGTTCGTGGAGAATACCGTCGCAGAAGTCGTAGGGGATCCGCTCGACCACAAGACTACCATAGGACCCCTTGTAAGGGAGAGCCAGCGGCAGGCACTGGCAAAGCAGGTCGACGACGCGAGCCACAAGGGCGCCAGGATTCTCACGGGTGGCCGGCCCATCAACAGGGATGGCTATTTCTACGAACCCACGATTATTTCTGAAGTGACGCATCAAATGGACGTCGTAAAGGAGGAGGTGTTTGGACCGGCGGCTCCAATAATAGTCGTGGGCAACGAAGAGGAAGCAGTACGCGAAGCGAATAATTCTGAATTTGGCCTTGGGGCGAGCATCTGGACCAACAACATTGAGCGCGGCATCAACCTTGCAAGGCAGATACAGAGCGGCATAGTTTCCGTGAATGAAATGGTGAGATCGGATCCGAGGCTTCCCTTCGGTGGAATAAAGAAATCCGGAATCGGCAGGGAGCTTTCAGAGTTTGGCATCAAAGAGTTCGTAAACATCAAATCCGTAGTGGTAAAGGATATCACGAGCAAGTTGTTGGTGGAGTAAGTCAGAAACCACAGATTCGCGGAAACCCTCTAGGGATTTATCACTGCCCTTCCTATTATTTTGCCTGCCTTAAGTTCCTCCAGGGCGTCGTTCGTCTGGTCAAGCTTGTACCTGCGGGATACGACCGACTGGATCTTGTTCATTTTCGCAAGAGCAACGAGCTCTACAAGATCCGCGAACTTGCCCGTATAGGCGCCGGTAAGAGTGTAGGCCCTCAGCGGTACAAGTGGAAGGTTCAGCTCAAGCGAGCCCCCGAAGAGTCCAACCATGACAAGCTTGCCCCTCTTTCTGAGCATGTTGAGAGCGCTTGGAGCGGTCCTCTGATTATTAACAAAATCAATGACGGCTTCAGCCCCGACGCCGCCTGTCAGGCCCTTGACCCCATTTACAGGATCGCCCGCTGCAGAATTCACCAGTTCATCCGCACCAAGCCTCTTTGCTTCAGCGAGCTTTTTGTCGTCAATATCAACTATGGTCACTTTAGCGTTTGTAATTGCCTTTGACAGCTGGACTGCCATCAGACCTAGCCCTCCGGCCCCGATGATGACCAGAGTTTCGCCTGCCTGCGGGTTCGCTTTCTTGACCGCGGTGTAGGCTGTCAGCCCGGAGCACGCGAGCGACGCGGCAGCATTTAGATCCAGCCCGGCTGCCTTGACAAGATGCTTGTAGCTTGGAACAAGGACTAGCTCAGAGTATCCGCCGTCCTGGTAAACCCCGAGGGTCCTCGGGCTGTCGCACAGGTTTTCCTCACCGACTCGGCACGCAGGGCAGAGACCCTCGCCTATCCACGGGTAAACCAGCACCTTGTCGCCCTTCTGGAAGCCCGTGACAGACTCGCCCATCTCTTCAATAGCCCCGGCTATTTCGTGGCCGGGGGTCAGCGGGAAGCGGACGCCACGATCCTCGACCTTCATGAATACACCCTGGGGACCAGCATAGCCGCCCTCCCAGAGGTGCAAATCACTGTGACAGACGCCAGCACTTTCAACCCTTACAAGAACCTGATCGTTCCTTGGCTTCGGAGTGCCGACCTCTTTTATCTCTAGAGGCTCCTTTGTCTTGATTATCCTTGCAGCCTTCATATACCGAGAGGGTCACCGGTCTTGTCTTATTAATATTAGTGTAATGAAAGACATTAATTGAATTCACGGGCAGACGGATCGGCCGATGCGATTCAATATCGTTTTTGCCGTTCTCGCTGCCATAAGCGTGGTCGGTGTGGTGGCAATCCCCTTTGGTGATCCGCAATTTGTTGACAGGGCGATCGTGCTTGAATTGTCGTTCATAGCCTTGGCTATGCTCGCATACAAAGGTTTTAGGAAGGTGCTGTACGCCTGTGTTCCAATTTCTCTCTTGGTGATTGTGGGAAACTCTCTTGCGCCGCCTCATGTGGAGATAATGACACCATTCTCAAAACCATAAACGCGGTGTTGTTGATAGTCGGAGGATACGTACTGCAGGGGGCTCTTATTGCCGCCACCATTTACGAGCTGACCCGGCATCAATGGCGCGGGGTCATAACACAGGAAAAGGGCTAGCCTGTCCCAAGCATGCTTTCCTTCGAAAGCGCCTTGTCCAGCTGGTCCTTCGTCATGAGCTTCTTTGCAAGTACCAGCTCCCTTATGCTCTTGCCGGTCTTTTGCGACTCTTTGTAAATTTCAGCAGCCTTAAGGTACCCTATGTAGGGGTTGAGCAGCGTCACTAGGACCGGGCTCTTCTCCACGTAGGACTCCAGCCGATCCTTGTTTGCCTTTATCCCGTCAATCATGTTTGCCGCAAATATCGGCAGGAAATTCTTGAGCATGTCTGTCGAATCCAGAATGCACTTGAGCATGCCCGGAAGCATCACGTTCAGCTCGAACTGTCCAGACTGCGCCGCCATCGCGACGGAGACATCATTGCCCATAACGTTAAAGCAGACCATGTTAAGGCACTCTGCAAGTGATGGGTTGACCTTGCCCGGCATTATCGACGAGCCGGCGTGGACAGCCGGGATGACTATCTCTGCGAGGCCTGCAGCTGGCCCGGATGCCATTAAGCGGATGTCGTTTGCCAGCTTGTTGAGCTCGATCGCAAGGTTCCGGATGGCTGATGAGCAGTTTGCAATGTCGAACCTGCTCTGGAGCGAATAGTACGGATTCTTCGAGGGCTTGAGATTCAGTCCAGAGATCTTTGACAGGTTTGTGATCGTGAGCTGCCGGTATCCTTTGGGCGTGTTCGCGCCGGTGCCGACTGCCGTACCGCCAAGTGCAACATGTTCTAGGCCCTCTGTTGAATGAGCAATCGCATCGCGCGCCTGGCCAAGAGCGAAAGAATACTGCGAAAATTCCGCGCCGAGCGTTACGGGAATAGCGTCCATCAGGTGGGTGCGTCCAATCTTGATGACATCATTGAACTCCCTGCCCTTTCTGTCAAGCGAGCTGATCAGCCTGTCGAGCGAAGCGATCATTTCTTTCACGTTCATCAGAACTGCAACATGCATCGCGGTCGGGAAGGTGTCGTTGCTGGACTGAGACTTGTTAACGTCGTCATTTGGACCTAGAACGTCGTAGGCGCCCTTTTTCTTGCCAAGAATCTCCAGTGCCCTGTTGGCGATGACCTCGTTGCAGTTCATGTTGAAGGCGGTGCCAGCTCCAGAGTTGATCGCCTCGATCACGAAGTGATCCAAAAGCCTACCTTCGAGAATTTCGTCGCATGCCTTCACAATCGCGTTGGCTTTCCTGGCGTCAAGAACTTTCAGCTCGCTGTTGGCGAGGGCGGCTGAGCGCTTTATCATGGCATATGCCTTTATCAGACTAGGATGGGGCCTTTGCCCGGTCACCTTGTATTGATCGACTGCGCGAGCTGTAAACGCGCCATAGTACGCATCGGAAGGCACCCTAACGTCGCCGAGAGAATCCTTGTCTATTCTATAAGCCATCGCCGGATGCAACCTACAGTACTGACTGTAATAAATTAATCGACAGTCTCAGGTGATGACCTTGCTGCGCGTCATGGCCTCGATCATTGAGGCGTCGCGCATGCTGATCTCTAGGCCATGCAGCGTAAGCGGGTTCATTCCTGCGATTGGGCTCTCCTGCAATGATACTGGCGGAATAAACCTAGCAAGCTTCTCAAAAACTATCTTGGCAGACAAGTTGTTTTCGAGGCAGAATTTCTTTTCGCTTTCGTCCAGTTCAGCGAGGGGGATGATCCGTCCTATCACGCCTGATCCGATTGAATCCGTCCTCTTGATAAACAGCACTTTGGAGCCGCGCGCCCAGCCACGCGTAAGGCCTACGTATAACCACCTGCGCAGGAACAGCTGCCGTTCTAGCTCGTCGCTTTTCATCCGAATGATATACGCGCCGGCGTTGTCTTCGGACAAACGGACTCGATGTCGCGTAATGTTTCGATTATAAAACCATTGTTGGAGGAACCAGGATGCATCTGCGCAGACGACGCAACAAGCATTATATTACTACTGGAATTTTGAACGCGATATGCAGGCCAGCGGCAGGGTCCTTGTCTGTGATTCGATCGATCAGGCGGGGATCGACAGCATGAAGCGCTCCGGCCTGACGGTCGACTATAGGCCGGAGATCAAACCAAACGAGCTGGTATCATCCGTCAGAGATTATCACGTCATAGTTGTCCGTAGCAGGACAAAGGTGACAAAGGAAGTGGTCGATGCCGCCGCTAACGCCAAGATAATAGCCCGCGTCGGCGTGGGGCTTGATAACGTTGACGTCAAGGCGGCCGAGTCGAGAAATATCAGGGTGATTAATGCTCCTGAAGCGGCGTCTACGGCCGTTGCAGAGCTTGTAATCGGGCTCATGATTTCGCTGGCGAGAAGCATTCCGAGGGCAGATTCTGAAACAAAGAATGGCAGCTGGATCAAGAAGGAGCTCATGGGGACGCAGCTGTCAGGCAAGTACCTCGGCATAGTGGGCGTCGGCAACATTGGCCGCAACATCGGAAGGATGGCAAAGGCACTCAGAATGAACCTTATTGGGTACGATATCTACCCGATACCGCGCGAATTTATTAGCGAAACCGGAATGATAGTAACTGATCTCAATACGCTGCTCGAAAGTTCAGACTTTGTGACATGCCACGTTCCTGCGACGCCAGAGACGACGCACATGTTCAACGCAGAGCGGCTGGCCAGGATGAAACAGACGGCTTACTTGATCAATACGTCAAGGGGCGAAATAATTGATGAGAACGATCTGTACGAGGCTATAAAGGGAGGCAAGCTCGCCGGTGCAGCTCTGGATGTTTATCAAACAGAGCCTCCAACGAACAAGGAGCTGCTTGCGTTGCCGAATCTGATCTGCACCCCGCACATAGGCGCGCAGACAAAAGAGGCGCAGCAACTCGCGTCGACGGTCATAGCCGAGAAGATAATACAAATTCTTCGAGGCGTAATATAGAATATATTAAGGGGCGGAATTCAGGAGTTCGGTACGTCTACATGCGCAGCTACATGGCTCAGACCTGGCTAAGAATGTGGAAGAATAACCCTGAAGAGCTAAAATCCAAGGCCATTGCCTGGAGAGCCGAGCCTACCATCAACAGGATAGAAAGGCCAAGCAGGCTGGACAGGGCAAGGAGGCTGGGCTACAAAGCAAAGCAGGGCATTGTTGTTGTAAGGACTCGTGTAGGCAGAGGTGGAATGAGAAAGCAGAGACCCGTCTCGGGGAGAAGACCAAAGCACCTCGGCGTCGTCCGAATAAAGCAAGGGATCAGCATGCGCAAGGTCGCTGAGCGGAGGGTAACGGAAAAGTTTCCCAACTTGGAAGTGCTTGGCTCCTATTTTCTACACAAGGACGGCACCAATATCTGGTATGAAGTCATACTGGCAGACCCGGCGCATCCGGCAATTTCCAAGGACAGAGAAATGCGCGGCAAGCTAAAAGCGTTCGCAAAATAATTTTTTAGAACTATTCTAGGGATAAGGAGCTCATTTATCTTGATGCCATTTTCCTTGCCGAGTCAATGATGTTCGCGACTTCCTGAAAGGGGGCCTCTTTATCAATCGATATGAAGTAAATGTGGTCCCCGCTTGGAATCGAGGTTATCCAGACCTTTTCATTTGCCGTAAGGGTGTATTCTGTCCTTCCAATCGAGCCGTCAAAATCCTTTCGCAGCATGCTTCTAGTTGCTTCGATAAAGTACTCGTTCCTGGCCTCCTCGGGCTTGAGCATCGGTGTCACGCCCTTTCGCAACCCTCCCGCCAGCATCCGCCCAAATTTGTTCATGACGCCAGCATATCGAATGCGCGCTGAAATAGAAAGTATGGCACTGCATTTCTCTTTGTACTTTGCAGTCGCTGGGTCGGCTTGTGGTCGCTTTGACATGGCATAGTATAGGAATTCAGGTAGTATATGAACTACTTTGGTGACGCCTGTTCTAAAGTCTGGCCGGGATTAGGAGCCGATCTGGAAAATATTTGGAAATACACTCTAATACCTATCATGGCTAATTTGATGTGATATAGCATGAGCGATACTAATATTTCTAGGAGAGAGGCCAAGAGCGAGCAGGAGTGGAAGGAAAAGCTGACAGAGGAGCAGTTCAACGTGTGCCGAATGAAGGGGACTGAATATCCATTCACAGGAAAGTACTGGGATTGCAAGGACGACGGCGTCTATCGGTGCGTCTGCTGCGGCAACGAATTATTTGATTCAGACACCAAGTTTGATTCTGGCACTGGGTGGCCCAGTTTTTGGTCACCGTCCGACTCGCAGAACGTTGACATCACAGTTGACACCAGCCACGGCATGAGAAGACTCGAGGTGATGTGCAAGAAATGCGGAGCACACCTGGGCCATGTATTCGATGATGGCCCAAACCCGACAGGAAAGCGGTACTGCATCAACTCGGCCTCGCTTGAGCTGGAGCCAAAAGGAATGCGCGCGCAAGAGAACGAAAAATGATCAAGAATGATCTGACATGCCAGCCTTGTTCCTCCGGCCGCGGCCGGTTGAAGGAGGCCGCCATTCAGCTCTGCACCTGTACCTGGATAGAAATAATGACAGGCGTCGGAGTAACCGCATATCTTATTTTTGTCCTTAATGATATTCGGCTTGCTGCGATCACTGCTGGCCTGTTTGCTCCGCTCATCGCATTTCACTTTGCGGTCAGCAAGATGTCATCCGGTAAGGAGGATCCTGTCAGAATCATGTTGAAACGTCCGGATTCAGTGACGTAAGAACGGCCGGCAGAGCCGTCCTAGATGTAGCAGCTGCCGCCCCCTCTTTTTTGATAGTACTTCTGGTGGTATTCTTCGGCTGCGTAAAAGGGCGACGCCTGGGCTATCTCTGTCACTATCCTGTCCCTAAACCTTCCAGAGCCGTCCAGTTCTTCCTTTGACTTGATCGCTATCGCCTGCTGCTCTGGCGAATGAAAGAAAATTGCGGATCTATACTGCGTGCCGTAGTCCATGCCCTGCCTGTTTTTTGTGGTGGGGTTGTGCGCTGACCAAAATACGTTCAGAAGGTCGGAGTAGGTAACTTCTTTGGGATCAAATTTTACCTGGATCGATTCTGCGTGGCCGGTCCTGTCGGTGCAGACATCATTGTAAGTCGGGTTATCACTCCAACCACCAGTGTATCCGACAGTCGTGGACTTTACCCCTTTGAGCTTCCTGAACTCTTCCTCAACGCCCCAGAAGCATCCAGCTGCGAAAGTGGCTGTTTCGAGTTCGCCAACTGCTGAATTTTTCGACTCTGTTTTTACCTTTTGCATCCCTAACATAGACATATTTAGCGAAGCGCAATTAATTCCTTTTTTCCAGATCTCTTCCAGATTTGGCGCCTGCATGGATCCAGCACTAAAGCAGGCGTGGCTAGCGCAGAGTCTTTAGAATGATCACCGTGTTGGTGTCAGAAACCCCGTCAATCTTGCGGATATCGTCGATGCACTTGTTTATCTCGGCTATGGCCGGAGCTGCGATAATGGCTGCAATGTCGTACTGGCCCGTTATTTCATAGACGACTTCGACGCCCGTCAGCTTCATCAACCTCCCTGAAACGGCCGAGGTGTCCGCTGCAGAGCTCACGGAAATCAGAGTTATTGCGCTCGTCTTGTCGCTTGCGCCAAGCTCTATCGTGAACCGCTTGATGAGTCCACTATCGACGAGATTTTTTACTCTCCGCCTGACTGCGGACTCTGAAAGCCCGATCTGGGTGGCTATCTCCACAAACGCCATGCGCGAGTCGACCTGCAAGATCCGGATTATCTTTTCGTCTGTTTCGTCAATGCTAGCCGACATTCCTCCGCTTCTCCTCGAGAGTGAGTACAGCATCCATTATATCAACTGCGCGGGAAACCGTCGTTTCATCCATCACAAGTGGCGGAAGCAGTCTAATGATGTTCCTTCCAGAGTACAGCATCAACAATCCGTTGCGAATTCCGTCAAACAGGATGTCCTTCACCTCAAACCGAAGCTCTGCCGCTAGCATCATGCCCAGCCCCCTGACTTCCCTGATTATCTTGTGCTTTTCCTTGAGCCTCATCAGGCCCTCTTTGAATCGGCTTCCAACCTTGGAGGCATTTTCAACCAGCCTGTCTTCTGTCAGCGCTTCCAGCGTTGCAGTGCCTGCAGCGCAGGCAATCGGGCTGCCGCCAAAAGTCGACGAGTGTTCGCCGAGCTTCATTGCATCCATGATTTCTGGCTTTGCCAGCGTAAGCCCCATTGGGATTCCCCCCGCTATGCCCTTGGCAAGACACATGATGTCCGGAGTTGTATCCCAGTTTTCTCCAGCCCACATTCTGCCGGTCCTTCCGAGGCCTGACTGGATCTCATCAAAAATCAGCACAATGTTTCGCCTGCTGCAGATCTCCCGTATCCGTGGAATGAGATCATCGGGGGGAACGATTATCCCCGTCTCGCCCTGAATCGGCTCGACGATGACGGTCCCTGTCGAGTCGCCAATCGCCGCTTCGAGCTTGGCCGGGTCGCTGTACGTGACGAATGTTACGTCTTCCAGCAGTGGCATGAAGGACTTGCGGTACTTTTCGCTGTATGTGACGGAGAGCGCTCCGAACGTCTTGCCGTGGTACGCACCGTTCATCGCAATGACTCCCGGCTTGCCTGTATACTTGCGTGCGAATTTCAGCGCAGCTTCGACCGACTCGGCCCCGCTGTTGGTGAAGAACATCTTGCTCAGTCCTGGCGGCGCTATCGCGGACATCTTTTCCATAAACTTGAGCCTGGTGTCATTGTAGACGGACATGTGAGCCGTTATCAGAGTCTCCGCTTGCTTCTTGATTGCAGCAACGACCCTGTCGTTGCAGTGCCCGACGAGCGCGACTCCGTAGCCTCCCATGCAGTCGATGTATTCCTTGCCACCGACATCCCACACTTTGGCCCCCTTTCCCCTGGCAAGGTTTACGGGGAACCTCTGGTAGAGGGTCGCTAGGTGCCCGTCCTCGCCGTTCATTTCTGCGTAATCACCGTGCAGTTGCTGTGAGCAATAGCCGAGGATATCGGGCTATCCACCTGGCCTGATGCGATGATAGCCTCCTTGACGCCCATTTCAAGAGCTTCAGTGCAGGCAAGGACTTTCTTTTCCATGCCAAAGCCAATCTTGGGCAGAGCCGCTTTGGCCTGCTCAAGAGTCATGTTTGTGACGAGCTTTTCATTCATCATCAGTCCGCTGACATTGGTAATGAAAATAACCTTGTCGGCCTTGAGCCCTCCGGCAACATACGCGGCCGCCCTGTCGCCGTCCACGTTGAGAAAGTCGTACTCGTCGCTAAGCGCAATCGGAGATATGACAGGCACGTAGCCACTGCCGACAAGGTGGTTTACCAGTGACGGATCTACCGAATTTATCTTGCCGGTATAGCCACCTTCGATCATCATTTTCCTGCCCTTCTCGTTAATTATCAGAAGCTTTTTCTTGCGCTCCGCCTTGAGCATCCCCGCATCCAGTCCTGCAACGCCAACTGCCTTGATACCCTGCCGCAGTAGCATGCCGACTATGATCTTGTTTATCTTGCCCGACATGACCATTGTATAGATCTCGGCGGTCTCTTTGTCAGTATACCTGCTGCGCACCCCGCCGGGCGATACAATGAACGTCTGCTCCTTGCCCAGCTTTGTGGCGGTGGCTGTCACTTCCTTGCCTCCGCCATGTACAAACACCAGCTTTTCTCTTCCAGAAATCGCCTTTATGTCGGAAAGCGTCGACGGATCCAGCCCGTCGACCACGCTTCCGCCAATCTTTATGACTATCATACC